>JANWWY010000052.1 GCA_025057455.1 Aquificaceae bacterium | reverse complement strand
CCTTTTCCAGCAGACCGCCAGTATCCGCAACGGTAAAACTTTTGCCACCCCAAGTGCATACGCCTTCTACTATATCTCTTGTTACACCGGGCATGTCGTGGACTATACTTTTACGCCTCTTTACGAGACGGTTAAAAAGTGTTGACTTTCCCACGTTAGGTCTACCTACTATAATAACGCTCGCCATGAGTTATAGAGTTTAAGGCATGGGTTAGTGTTTGTCAAAGACTTAACTGTAATCCACCCTTATCTTCCCTATAATGTCCTTAAAGTCTTTCCATTCTATGGCTGGCCATGTTTCTGTGGTGGCGTGTCCGAAAGACCTTATTATCATGGCTACCTTTGCAGCCTCCTCCTCGCTTGGTGCTTCAAAGATGTCAAGATAGTCGTAAGGACCAAAAACAACCAAGTTCATAAGCCACTTTACGTTGGGACAGTTCTCTTCAATGAGCTTTTCCGCATGCTGTTCTATCTCCTTGAGCTTTTCCAAATTTTTTACCGCATATGGGGATATTTTTGTAAGCATCACGTAAATACCCATGGTTTAACCCTCCTTTTTGTTTTAAGTTATATATCCGAGGAGTTTAGTCAACCACAAAGGTGTACGGCAAGCTAAGTCTTTACAATTTTTACCTTTTCAAGGGTTATTAAACCATCTTTTATAAGTCCGGAGAGGTGTGGTAGTACGTTGTTTATTTTCTCCTCGCAATCTATAACTTCTACCAAAATGGGAAGGTCAGAGGAAAAGCTAAGTATACCAGCTTTGTGTATAATGGAAGACTTTCCGTATCCTAATATGCCCCTAAAAACGGTAGCTCCTGCTATGCCATTCTTCTTGCAAAACTCCACCAAATGTACGTAAAGAGGTTTGTCTTCGTGCCTATCGCTTTCACCAATGAAAATCCTCAACAAAATCGCCTCTTGGCATTCCATGTGATAAATTTTAACTTTAGAGTAGCCTACCAATTCCGTAGCCAAAGGCTACAAAAACAAGACCGAGGACGTTACTAAGGAAAAGATACGTAAGGGCTTTTAACCAATCCCCGTTTGCCATCATGTAGTAAGCCTCATAGAAGAGAGTTGAATAGGTAGAATAACCCCCTAAAAAGCCCGTAATGAGAAAGGCTCTCAGGGTGGGAGAAAGGTCCAATCTTTCTACGAAGAAGGCAAAGAAGAAACCTATTAGAAAAGCGGAGCTTAGGTTTACCACGAGAGTTCCGAAAGGAAATCCCACGCCCATCTTGGACTGAACCCACTTAGAGACTAAAAACCTCAATAAAGAGCCTATTGCTCCACCAACCGCAACCCCTACGAGAAAGACCAAAGGCTTACCTCCTCAAGGGTTATGAGACCTGTCTTAAACTTTTGTGGCAATTTTTCTAAAACCTTTAAAACCTTTTCTTCCTTTTCCACGAATTCAACAACCACAGGAAGGCTGTAGGAAAGCACCTCTATACCTTCATAATGATATTCTCCAGTTGTTCCGTAGCCCATTATGGCTTTAAGAACCGTTGCACCCATTATGCCCTGCTCTTTTAAAAATTCAACCAGCCTTATGTATGCAGGTTTTCCTTCTATTCTATCGTTTTCTCTAAGGAAGACACGAACCAGCAAAAAAGCCATTACGAAAGCATATATTAACTCATAACACTGTACGCAATATTGACTATATTCTTTTAGCATGGTACAGGTGGAGCTTATAAAAGAAGATATTGTTAGGGATGAAGATATAAAGGAGCTTCAAGAGGAGATAAGAAAACTCGCAAAGGAAAAGAATGCGGTCATACTGGCTCACTACTACCAGAGACCTGAGGTGCAGGACATTGCGGATTTCGTAGGTGATTCTCTTGAGCTTTCCCGCAAGGCTTCCCAGACAGATGCGGACATAATAGTTTTTTGTGGCGTGCGTTTTATGTGCGAGACCGCTAAAATCGTAAACCCGACAAAAAAGGTTTTGCATCCAAACCCCGAATCTGGCTGTCCTATGGCGGACATGATTAGTGCAAAGGATGTGCTAAGGCTAAGAGAGGAGCATCCCGATGCGGAAGTAGTTGCCTATGTGAACACCAACGCAGAGGTCAAAGCTGTCTCCGACGTGTGCGTCACTTCCGCCAACGCAGTCAAAATAGTCCAGAAGTTAGACAGCAAAAAGATAATCTTCATACCAGACCAGGCTTTGGGAAACTGGGTTAAAAGGCACGTGCCAGACAAGGAGTTTATCATATGGCAGGGCTTTTGTCCTCCCCACTTTGAGTTTACCGCAAGGGAAGTTATGAAGCTAAAGGAAAGGTATCCCGATGCCAAAGTGGCAGTCCATCCCGAGTGCCACCCCAAAGTCATAGAAATTGCGGACTTTGTAGGTTCTACTTCCCAGATAATTAACTACGCCACCACCTGCGAAGCACAGAGGGTGATAGTTATAACGGAGGTGGGTTTAAGGCACACTCTCATGAAGAAAAACCCTAACAAGGAGTACATCTTCCCCGAATCCATGAACTACTGCGGAACCGTCTACTGCTGCACCATGAAGGGCATAACCCTACCAAAGGTTTATCAGACTCTGAAAGAAGAAATAAACGAGGTAACCCTTCCCGAGGATATAATAGAGAGGGCAAAAAGACCCATAGTTAGAATGTTAGAGCTGTCATGATTAACAGAAGAAAGACTCGTCAGATAAACGTTGGATGGGTCAAGGTAGGGGGTGATGCCCCCATAGTTGTCCAGTCTATGACCTCTACAAAGACTCATGATGTAGAAGCCACTCTTGAACAGATAAACAGACTCTACAGGGCAGGCTGTGAGCTAATAAGAGTGGCGGTGCCACATGAGGAAGACCTCGAGGCCCTGCCGGACATAGTCAAAAACTCACCCATGCCTGTCATAGCGGACATCCACTTTGCCCCCTCCTATGCTTTTAGGTCTATGGAAAAGGGAGTTCACGGCATAAGGATAAACCCTGGAAACATAGGAAAAGAGGA
>JANWWY010000051.1 GCA_025057455.1 Aquificaceae bacterium | reverse complement strand
GTAAACGCCATCAAGCTGTCCCGCTGGAACCACCTTCGTGTCACCTGCCACTATGGTTATGCCTACCTCCCTCGCAGTCTCTGACATGCTTATCACTATCCTCTCCAAGTCTTCGTAGGGAAAGCCTTCCTCTAAGATAAAGTTTACCGCCATGTAAAGAGGTCTTGCCCCCATGACCGCAAGGTCGTTTACCACGCCCGCAACCGTTAGCTTCCCTATATCCCCACCCCTGAAGAATATGGGCTTTACGGTAAAGGCATCCGTGGTAAAGGCTACCCTTGAGTCAATCTCAAGCACCGCAGAATCCTCTAAGGAAGAAAGTATGGGGTTATTAAAATGTCTAAGAAAAAGCTCCCTGATTATTTTCCAAGTTTCTTCTCCTCCACCGCCTTCAGAAAGCCTAATCCTTCTCATGTCCAATTACCTCAGTGCGTCGTGCATACGGAACATACATCAAAGCTCCTTAGCACCAACTGTGCGTGCAGTTTACTTCTAAGTCCTATAATAGCCTTTTCAGCCACACCGTAGTAGGCTTTACACCTTGGACCTAGATTCCACTGGGATGGTGTAATTATGCTGTATTCCTTTATAAGCCCATCCTCTATGACTATTTTGTGAAGGAGTGTGCCCCTTGCAGCTTCTACAAAGCTGTGTCCAGCACCCTTTACCTTTTGAGGCAGTCTTTTTAAGCTTGAAGACCTCTGGTCAAGGAGTTCTATTAGCTTCTTGGTGTGGACCTCCAAGCTCCTTATTAGTTCCCAGATTTCCAAAACCCTTGCAAAGACCCTAACTACGAAGGAATCTCTTAAATCTCTATGCATAGCCTTTACGAGATTGTTGCCAGCCAGAAGCTGTCTGGAAAGCGGACCTGTTTCAAAGGGCGACCCTCTGTATCTTACAGGCTTGGCATCCGAGTATTCTGCTGGCGGAAGCTCTTCTAAATAATCCAACTTTATTCTTCCATGCGTTAATCTGTTGTTGTAGTAGCCGTAGGGTCCATAAAAAGAGCCACCACTCATAAGCCTGTCATAAGACCTTCCAGACACCTGTAGTCCTTCTCTCTCCGAGAGTTCAAGGAAAATACCCAAATCACCCCTCACGGACTTCCACTCTCCACCGTTGACCCAGCTTACAAAATCTTCCTCTTTTATTCCTACGGTATGCTCTAAAAAGAACCTCTTAAGCTCCAAGAGTATCTGCTTCAAGTTTACCAAGTCCTTGTATGAAGGTTCTGAGGTTATACCCCCAGGAATGGCGTAGGAGGAATGGGGCCACTGTCCGGAAAAAAGAGCTATCCCCTTGGCTACCCTCGAGGATGCGTATACAGCTTCCCTCCACCTTACACCTCTGAAGGGTTCGTAGAGTTCCTTAATTTTTTCTTCTATAAGCGTAAAATCGGGCATAAGGAAAAGGTAGAACCATTTGATGTGATTTTGAAGCATTTCAAGGCTTTGAGTTATTCTCCTTATGGTCTTTGCTTTTTCAGTAGGCTCCACTCCAAGGGCGTCCTCTATGGCTTCTGCGCAGGCTATGAGGTGTGCATGCCCGCATATGCCACATACCCTCGGCGTTATCACCAGAGCATCCATGTAAGGTCTATAAAGAAGAACCCTTTCTATGCCTCTGGTGGATGGGATGTTTATCTTTGCATCTTCTATACGACCATCCTTCCACGAGAGTTGAAGCTTAGCTTCCCCTTCAACTCTTGAAAGGTCTATTTTTTCAATCTTCACCTTTTAACCTCTCGGGTGCAAACATCTTGGCAACACCAGAAAGCATAACGTATCCCCTTTTTGAAACTCCTATGGGGAGCTCTGCGGGTATGCCTGCGTACTGCCTTGTCTCCCAAAGACCTATGCGAGGGAAATCGTACTCGGTGCATCCAAAACAGGGTGTCCCCGCTCTTGTTTTTGAGCTTACTCCGTTCCAAAGAATGGTGTTGCAGGAACTGTGCGAAAGGGGTCCCCTGCATCCAAAATGGTAAAAGAGGCACCCCCTTTTAGACCCAAGTTCCTGAGCTTCCACCTTCCACTCAAAATATTCGTTCCTGGTGCATCCCCAGTGGGTAAGCGAAGAATAAAATTCCTTAGGTCTTCCAAAATCGTCAAGCTCTGGCAGAATTCCCTCAGAGAGCATGAGTATAGTATTTACTATCCATTCAGGGTGGGCAGGACATCCAGAAAGATTTATGACAGGTAGTCCCCTCCTTGACTTGAAGCCTTCGCCCAGCAATCCTCCCCTTTCCTTGAACCTGTAGGACAGACCGCAGACACCCTCCTCCGCAAGTGCTGGTATGTTGCCGTAAACCGCACAATTCCCCACAGCCATAACAAACTCCGCCTTCCTGCACAGCTCAACTATACTTCTGTCGTCATATCTTACCGCCCCCTCTACAACGAGGAGGTCAACTTCCTCTATTACTTCATCCTCCTGTTGAACCGATAGGGAAGGATGATATATGAGGTTGACCCTTTCCAAGAAGGTGCTCAGGTTTTCGTGACTAAGGAGGGAATGGGTGTTCCCACAGCAGGTAAGCCTCTGAAGCCACAAAACCTTCATACCAGACTTTTTCTAAAGGACCTAAGCTTAAACCTTAAGTAGTCCAGCCAATCTTTTAGCCCTTCACCAGTCTTTGTGGATATCTTCAATACATCAATAGAAGGATTTACTCTCCTTGCTGACTTTATAGCTTTCTCTACGTTAAAGTCCACGTAGGGTAAGAGGTCTATTTTGCTTATTAGCATGAGCTGGGCATTTTTAAACATAACGGGATACTTTTCGGGTTTGTCGTCGCCCTCAACAACAGAGAGAAGCACCACGTTCATGTGTGCTCCAACATCGTAGCTGGCTGGGCATACAAGATTTCCCACATTTTCCACGAATACTAAGTCTAAGCTTTCCATGGGTAGCAAGTGAATGCCTTCGTGAACCATGAAAGCGTCAAGATGGCAGGCTGAACCTGTTGTTATCTGCACCGCAGGTGCACCCTTAGCCCTTATCCTTTGAGCGTCCCTA
>JANWWY010000050.1 GCA_025057455.1 Aquificaceae bacterium | reverse complement strand
AGTGCAGGCAGAAGAAAAAGGTATTCCAAAGGCAAGCCAGCCCGGAGACGCAACTGCACCCATGCCCGGAAGGGTTGTCAGAGTCCTGGTGGAGGAAGGACAGCCAGTAAACGAGGGGCAAACGGTAGCCATCGTGGAAGCCATGAAGATGGAAAACGAAATACACGCACCTATAACAGGCATTGTCAGGAAAATATTCGTGAAACCGGGCGATAATGTCACCCCAGACGATGCTCTCCTTAGGATTGAACCCGTCAAGCCTGAAGGAGACACCTACGGATGATATAATAGTAACCATGTTAAAAGAAGGAGACCTGGCACCCAACTTTTGTTTGGATGGCATAGATGAGAAAGGGAAGGAAGGAAGGTTCTGCCTCAAGGACTTTCTTTCTTCTCCCCTTATTCTTTACTTTTATCCCAAGGATGATACCCCCGGATGCACCCAAGAAGCCTGCGATTTCAGGGATAACATGAACCTTCTAAAGTCAAAGGGATACAATGTGGTAGGTATAAGCCCAGATGGTATCCAGTCTCACACGAAATTTAGGGAAAAATACGGGCTTAGCTTTCCCTTGCTAAGCGACCCACAAAAAGAGGTAGCAAAAGCCTACGGTGCATATGGTAAGAAAAAAATGTACGGCAGAGAAACAGAAGGCATAATAAGAAGCACTTTTTTCGTATCAACCGACGGAAAGATAGTAAGGGCTTGGTATAATGTGAAGGCAAAAGGGCATGTGGAGAGCCTTCTAAAGGAACTTGACAGACTATCTTGACAGCCTGTATAATATTAAGTTAGATAAACTACAAAGGAGGTAAGAAAAAATGAGGAAATTCATAGCACTTGGAGTGGCAAGCTTAGCACTCCTGGCGGCATCCTGCCAGCAAAAGCCTGCAGAAAAGCCTGCAGAACAGCCTGCACCTGCACCCGCACAACCCGCACAGCCTGCAGAACAGCAACAGCAACAGCCTGCACAACCTGCTGAGCAAAAGCCTGCAGAGCAACAACAGCAACAGCAGCCTGCTGGCGAGCAGAAGAAGTAAAAAACTTGGGGGCTTAGCCCCCTAAATTTTTCTTTCAAGGAGAATTGGTATGTATGCGGTTGTGGAAACCGGTGGAAAGCAATACATGGTGCGTAAGGGTCTAAGGATTAAGGTTGAGCATATCCCCCATGAGCCAGGTACTACCATAGAGCTTACGCCAATACTCATAAAGAAGGATGATGGTTCTTTAGAACTGAACAAAGGTAAAGTGTTAGCTGAAGTTCTCTCTCATGGTAAGCACAAGAAGGTTATCGTCTTCAAATTCAGAGCTAAGAAAAATTACAAACGCTGGAGAGGTCATAGACAGCCCTACACAGAAATACTAATAAAAGATGTGAAGGAGGAATAGGTTATGGCATCCAAAGCAAGTGGAGGCTCAACAAGAAACGGAAGAGATAGTCATTCTAAAAGGCTGGGTGTAAAGAGATACGATGGTCAGGTTGTTAAGGCTGGGAATATAATCGTGAGGCAAAGAGGTACAAAGATATACCCAGGGATGAATGTAGGAATGGGTTCTGATTTTACGCTCTTTGCCTTAGTGGATGGAGTAGTAAAGTTTGAAAACAGAAAAAACAAGAAGATTGTTAGCGTAAAGCCACTGGAAGGCGTTATAGCCTAAGTTTTCTATCCGCTCCTCTGTACCCTACAAGGCTTTCTATGGCGAGGGCGAATTCTCTTATCTCCTTTTGAGCTCCCTCGTGAGTTCTAAGGCTTATAAAGTTATCGAGGGATACCCTCGGTACAGTCCAATAGAATCTGGTTTTCATAAATTGTGGTAACACACCCCTTGCCAATTCTCTTGCTACTTCCTTTTCGGTCATGGCTCTGTAAAGAGCCTTTAGGTCTTCTACATACCAGCGAACTTTTTTCAGAAAAAGTGAATTCCAGGGTTCTTCAATAGGCTCTTCCAAGGATGCCTGCTTGTTGCTCTTTGCCTGCTTTCTTAAATAAAACGGTATGTAAAAGTCAGGCTCGTAATCTACATACCTTCTGCTTACCTCGTTGTATGAGCCGAACCTATGCCTATGCCACTGGCGAGCTACGAAAAGTGGGCATTCTACAACAAAGGTGTAGTAATCCATATCAGTCTCAAGTTCTAACTTGTCCACAATGCCCAACCAACCAGAGGAGGTCTCTACCTTTTCCTGTAAATAGGCTTTGTCCAAAGAGTAGTCTTCTGGTTCTTTTCCTCCAAGAATAGCCATTGTAGCAGGAAGGCTATTTTTCATTATGCTTTCTAATTCTTCTGGAAATAGCTCTCTGGCATTTATATAGTTTCTAAGGTTAAACCATATGTAGCCACCAGAATAGTAGACCTGAACTGCCGGGCTGGGAAGACCCTTGAGTATCTTAAGCCAGAGGTCTTGGCTGGCTTCTATTGCCACTATAATGTGTTCAAAGGGTGATGCATGCCTATGCTGAAGCAGGTATTTTATAAGTTTTACATCTCTGTCTCTGTCTACCTGATTGTCCTTTCCAAAGGAAACTCTGGCACACCGGACTATTCTCTGGTCTGAACCCATTATGTAAACTTTCATAGTATACTCAGCAACTTTTCAACTCCCTTTGTAGCGGGTTCTCTTATTATATCATCCGCTATTGAAGAAATTGGAGTTTTTTCTGGATTTATCTCTATAACCTTAGCACCTTTTATTTTTGCTATGTGTGGTAGTTCTGCCGCTGGATAAACAGTCCCAGAAGTCCCTATAGACACAAATATCTGACAGGAACTTGCCCAGGTATAGGCAGTATCCAGAGCCTCCTCTGGCAGAGCTTCTCCAAACCAAACTACATCGGGTCTAATTATGCCCCCACAAAAATCACACTTAAGAGGAAGTTCATCGCTCTCTAACCTATAGTCATAATAAACCGCCTTACAAGCAAGGCATCTAACCCTCCAGATGTTGCCGTGAAGCTCTACAACTCTCTTTGAGCCAGCCTTTTGATGAAGACCGTCTACATTTTGGGTTATAAGCAAGAAGTTTTCCCCAAATCTCTTTTCTAATTCCACAAGACCAACATGACCAGCGTTAGGTTCTGCGTTGGCTATTATGCTTCTTCTCCACAAATACCATTCCCAAACGAGCTTGGGATTACTTTTGAATGCCTCTGGCGTAGCCAACTCTTCGGGTCTAAAGCTCTTCCACAAACCTCCGCTACCTCTAAAGGTAGGTACACCGCTTTCTGCGGATATCCCAGCACCTGTGAGAACTACCACTTTCATGGCTTTGGTTTTATTATAAGCACATTAAAAGTGAAGCGCACCTGCACGTCAAAAGTCTTGTTTCAACTCCACAAGATAGATTAGGAACTGGTTTTATTTTAAGCTAAGCCAAACCAAGAGATAAAATATGATGGCAAATATAAAGCCCGTCCTAAAAGAGAAAAGCGTCCAGCCTATGAGAAGGCCAAAAAGGGAAAAGAAAATTTCGTCAGCTCTGCTTTCAAACAAAAACAAAAGCCCTCCGAAGAAAAGTGCAATAGCAAGAGCTGTAAAGTGGCGTTTATAAGCCTGCTCGGTTGGAAAGAGGAAGCTCTTCATGCTTTGTCCCCAAAATCCAATACACATGCTGACGAATCTTGCTTCTTTCAACTCCACACGGTAGATTAGCAACTATCGTGAAACAACTTTGCGAATACGCCAAATTGATTACTTTCAACTCCACACGGTAGATTAGCAACACGTCATTGCTTTAGCTGTAGGGGGCAATTACGAGGAATTTCAACTCCACACGGTAGATTAGCAACATTCTGTTTATTT
>JANWWY010000004.1 GCA_025057455.1 Aquificaceae bacterium | reverse complement strand
GCCATAGTGGAAGCTTTGGATGCTGGTATTCCTCTCGTGGTATGTATAACAGAGGGCATACCCGTCAGGGACATGATGATGGTAAAGGACTACATGAAGAAAAACTACCCAGAGGCAAGGCTTATAGGACCAAACTGCCCTGGTGTTATAACTCCGGGTGAAGCAAAGGTGGGCATCATGCCAGGGCACATTTTTAAGAGAGGAACCGTAGGGATAGTTTCCAGAAGTGGGACTCTTACCTACGAGGCTTCCTACCAGCTATCCCAATACGGTCTTGGGCAGTCTACCGCTGTTGGTATAGGCGGAGACCCAGTGCACGGACTTTCTCACAAGGATGTTATAGCCATGTTTAACGAAGACCCAGAAACAGAAGCCATTCTCATGATAGGTGAAATAGGGGGAACTGCGGAAGAAGAAGCAGCGGAATTCATAAAAGAGCATGTGAAAAAACCAGTCTTTGCATACATAGCGGGCATAACCGCACCACCAGGAAGACGCATGGGGCATGCAGGTGCCATTATAAGTGGAGGAAAGGGAACTGCACAGGCGAAGATGGAAGCCTTAAGGTCTGCTGGTGTTCATGTTATAGAAAACCCAGCTTTTATAGGCAAGACCGTGGCGGAGACTTTGGGTAGGTTATGATTAAGCTTATGTTGATAGGCTAAAACTGTGATATATTTTATAGACCCTAAAACCTTTTAGGAGGTGTTAATATGGCTCTGAGGACTAAAGTAGACCCTGATACCTGTACCTCATGCGAGCTCTGCTATGACAGGGTTCCCGAGGTGTACAAAAACAGGGGTGATGGCATTGCAGAAGTGGTTACTCCAGGGGCAGATGGATGGATGATTGTGCCCGCAGAGTTGGAAAGTGAGGTAAAAGAGGTTACTGACGAATGCCCCAGCGGTTCCATAATAACGGAAGAGGTTTAAACATAAAGGTTGACATAGATACTTGCACAGCCTGTCAGCTCTGCTACGATAGACTACCCCAGGTGTTCGTAGACAGGGGGGATGGCATCCCCCTGGTTATTCTAAGAACTACTGTAGATGAGGTTTACCAAGAGCTGATAAAGGTAAGTGAAGACTGCCCCAGTGGCTCCATAATACTCAGTTGGACAGAGTAGTTTTTCTTGGGACAGCAGGAGGTAGAGCCAGCGTCTTTAGATTTCTTAGAAGGGCTGGTGGCTTTCTCCTTTGGCTCTCTGGTGATATCGTCCATGTAGACCCCGGGCCAGGCGCCTTTGTCTACCTTCATCAGCTTGGTGTAGACCCAAGAAGCCTTGACCTTGTGGTGCTATCTCATATACACTTGGACCACTCCTCCGATGTAAACGCAGTAATTGAGTCAGCCACAGATGGTGGAAAGCTAAGGCAGGTAGCTCTCTTTGCTCCAGAGTCAGCCTTTGAGGGCAAAAACAGAGTAGTCTTGCCCTTCATAAGAGAGAGGCTGGCAAAAGAAGGTTTTTTAAGAGAAGGTGAGGAGCTAAGATACAAAAATATCAGCGTAAAGGCGGTAATGAAGCACACACACCACAACACGGAGACCTACGCCCTGCTCTTTAACAACCGCGTGCTCTACGTTTCCTGCGCACTGTATGAAGATAGAATGCTTCAAGCCTATCCGAAAGGTATAGACCTTATGATTATAAACACAACCCTCTACAGAAAGACAAAACCCATAGACCACCTTACCGTAGAGGATGCGGAGAAGCTTATAAGCCACTTAAGACCCAAGCAGGTAGTGCTTACTCACTTTGGATACGAGCTTCTTACGCAACATGAGCCGAGGCTTGTAGCCATGGACCTTTCTAAAAAATACGGTATAAGCGTAATACCCGCTGAGGACTTTATGGAGGTTAAAATCTAATGCTAGAGCACCTTTTCCCATCTTTAAAAAGATGGGCTGAGGATTTTGTGCATCAGCATGGTTATACAGCCCTTTTCATATTGTCCTTTACCGAATCTATAGTACAACCTGTCCCACCCTATCCATTCATCGCAAGTGCTCCTCTTTTTAAACTCAGCCCATATACAGCTGGGCTTGTAGCCTTCGTAGGCAATATACTTGGGGCTTTAGTAGCTTATTACCTTGCTAAACTTCTGGGTGAATCTTTTGTGAAAAGGCTTTTCAAAGAAAGACTTTACCTTAAAGGTGAGGCTCTTTTTAACAGGTACGGCTTTTGGGCTGTGCTCATAGGTGAGCCTTACAAACTGGTATGTTGGCTTGCTGGGCTTTTCCACATGCCACTTCTTAGCTTTTTGATAGCAAGCCTTATTGCAAGGGCTATAAGGATAGGCTTGTTTGTCCTTTTTGGAGACTTCTTGGGAAGCCTGCTAAGTTAGTGGGTGCGGGAGGACTCGAACCCCCAACCGGGCGGTTATGAGCCGCCCGCTCTGCCATTGAGCTACGCACCCTTGTAATTGGAATATTATAAAACCTCTTGACAAACTTTGCAACCCTATGGTAGAGTTATGGAGACTAATCCACGGAGGTGGGATTATGAAAGGGCAACTTCTTGCACTCTCTCTACTTGTACTCTCTTCCATACCTGTTGGGGATGCGTCCAGATTAGTCTTAGGTGTGGGTGGTCCTTCTGATAACCCTACTAAAGTTACTGAGCCAACGGAACCAGATATATTTGATGTGGACACGGTCAGCAAAATAATAGCATTAGAGATGTCTGTAGAAGAGGCTATGAAGGAGCTTACGAACGTAAGAACTGTAGAAATTGTGAGGCCAGACATATGGCCTGTGGTAGGAGTTATTACATCCGACTACGGTTGGAGGACGATGGCTGGAAGGAAAGAGTTTCATACGGGCATAGACATATCCGCACCCTACGGAACTCCAGTGGTAGCTTCTTCGGAAGGTAGAGTTATATACGCCGGGTGGATAAGGGGTTACGGCAAAACCGTCATAATTTACCATGGTTACGGCTTTGCCACTTTGTATTCACATCTTTCTGAAATAAAAGTTTCCTACTCTGACAGAGTTATCAAAGGTCAGATAATAGGCAATGTAGGCACTACGGGAAGAGCTTTTGGACCTCATCTTCATTATGAGGTTCTAAAGTACGGTGTAAGGCAGAACCCTATAGCCTACTTGCCTTAAAGCAGTCCTCTTCTTTTTAGGGCATCGTCGTAGATTCTTTTATATAGGTGGTTCCACTCGGGCGTTCCTTCCACAATCCTCTTTGAGTACGACCTTATCCTTTCCCTTACCTCTCTGTCTATTTCTTCCTCTTCCTTTACCGCTTCCATGAGTATTTCCCTTATTTTGTTCCTTATTAGAGAGGGTTCTTCGTATATCTCTATGGTTGGGTCTTCCATTATCATGTCCTTTATTCTCTGGGCTATCTGGTTCATCCTTTCCCTTCTGCTTGTGTGTATGTTCATTTCCTCGGCCAGCTTATTCCTTACAGTCTTGTAGGCGGTTCTGTAATCAAGGCTCGTCTCTTCCAAGAGAGAAAGCTTCTCCTTGAGAATTTCCTTGGTTTTCTCGTCAAGAAGTCTTTCCTCTTCTTCAGCATCCTTGAATATGCTTATTATTCTCTTCTTAAAAGTGTAAGGGTCCTCAGGCTCTATGAGTTTTTCAGTTTCGTAAAGCTCCTTTAAAATTCTATCTGTTATCCTCTCTATAAGCTTTTCTGGCAACCTCATAACTTCCTCCTAAATCTTATCAATTATATCATAGAAAACCGTCAAGTATGTCTTTGACTTCTTGAGTATATTCACCTTTCTCATCGTTGATTATAAGAGGTTTTTCAATATTTGGAACGGGTTTAAGGTTTTTTAAAGCATGTATAAGCATTATTTTTCCGTTTTTATTGATTTTTGGATAGAAAAACCTTAAGGATGTTATGCCCATATTGCTATTTTTCATGAAAGAGATTGCATCAATCATGCGATTTGAGGCTATTAAGAGATTAAAACTGCCACCATCCCTTAGTAAAAAACCACCTACTCTTATAAAATCTTCAAGGCCTGTATCCTTCTCATGATGATAAACATTTGTGCTAACCTTATCCCTATAAAAGGGTGGGTTTGCCACCACCACATCGAAGTATTGTGGCTCAAAAAGGTCTTTCAAAGACCTAATATCCTCACCCACCACATGCACTTTTTGACTCAAACCATTTATTTCTACGTTATACCTGAGAAGTTCTAACATATAGGAGTCTCTCTCTACAGCCCACACGTGACATCCATGCTTTAGGGCTATAAGTATAGACAGAGCACCAAAACCAGCCCCTAGGTCTATAACTTTAGATTTTCTCCTTATTCCCCTTATGTTTGCTACAAAAAGGATTTCCACTATGGAAAGCCTATGGGACTTTGGCTGTCTAAACCTTACCTTTCCTCTAAAGAATTCAAACTCTCTATATCCTTCCAAGCCTTTCTACAAGCTCAAGAAGAGTTCTTGCCCTTTCCCTTATCCTCTCCCATTCTTCTATTTCTTCCATTGTTTGGGCGGTAGCCAGCTTTCTCATGGCTTGGTCAAAGAGGTCCTTCTCCTTACCTGGGTCTATATCCCCTATATTGTATGCTTCTTCCGAGAGGATTATTACCTTTTCTGGCGTAACATCAACAAAGCCGTAGGTGACCGCAATGCCGTTTTCTTGTTTTCCGTCAAAGTAAACGAGACCCGGTTTTAGCATAGTCATAAGATACATGTGCTTTTCTAAGACTCCTATTTCACCCTCTACAGTTGGTATGTTTACAGAGTTTACCTCTTTGGAAAAGTGTAATCCCTTAGGTGTAACTATCTCAACTTTTATCATAGCAATTTAAAATTATACCATGAAGGCATACATCCTTGATAAGCTCCCCCAAATGCTATCCACGACCCTGTTTCATGCCATGGCACAGCTCGGTCAGGAATGTCTGATACTCTGTGAACCAGAAGATACATACGTAAGCCTGGGATACTTTGACAAGACTGAAGAACTTATAGACGTAGACCGATGCAGACAGTTGGGGATAGGGCTCATAAGGAGACAGGTGGGGGGTGGTGCGGTGTTGCTGGCACCGGGGCAAGTTTTCTATCAGCTTGTGCTCCCCAAGAACAAAGTGCCCTTTAAAGTAGAGGATGCATACAGAAAGCTTTCAAAGCCAGTCATACATGCCTACGAAAGGCTTGGGTTAGAAGTAGAATACAGACCAATAAACGACCTTTTAGTAAAGAGAAATCAGAGAAAGATAAGCGGTCAGGGTGCTGGAGATATAGGAAAACTCTTTGTGTTTGTAGGGAATATGCTTATTAAGTTTGAACCAGACCTTATGTCCGAGCTGTTTAAGGTAAAAAGTGCAGACTTGAGGGAGAGGGTAAGAAAAAGCCTCTGGGATAATATAAGCTGGCTTGAGCGGGAGCTAAGAAGGAACTTTACCTTTGAAGAGGTGGCTGAGGTCCTCTTTGAGGAGTTTTCAAAAGAGTTTGACATGCAAGTATGCCAAGAGGTGCCAGAGGAAGCCCTTGAGCTTGCAGAAAGACTGAAAACAGAAATGACATCAGAAGAAACCCTTTTTGAGGATACGGGCAGAAACCACGACAAAATAAAGATAAGGGAGGGTGTTTACATACAAAAGGGTTAAATTCTGAGCATAGCTTTACGATATTATTAAGAGGGAGGTGCAAATGTTTGGTGCTACCTTTGGTATAGTTGCTCAAGGGCTTGAAATACTAAGGAAGTCAGCGGATATAAGAAACAGAAACATAATAAACGCCAGCAATCCAGACTATGCTCAGGAGGACCCTTTAGTTAAAAGCTTTGCACCCGTTGGTATAAAGTTAGATGACATAATAAGAAGCCAAAATTTCTATTACATGGAACTCAGGAATCAGAAGCTGTCTCTGGTTTCTTCTTTGGATGCTACTATAAAAGGCAATTCCCAAGTGGAAAATCTGTTCCAAGAATTCACGCAGGGGCTTGGTGGTATTGAGTACATAAACAGGTTTTTTAGTGCTTACCAGGACCTTATGAAAGAACCCTCAAACGAAGGTGCAAGGAGTGAGCTTCTGAGTTCGGCTCAAAGCCTTGTGTCTTACCTCAAGGATAGAAAGAAAGATATGGATAGATTGCTTGCAAGCACGGACTACGATATGAAACAGTATGTAAACAAGATAAACACCCTAAGCAAGAAAATAGCTCAGATAAATCAGGAAATTCTCATTGGTTACGCTCAAACCTACGCAAGGGGCAAAGACTACAAAAACTTACTAGATGAAAGGGATAAGTATCTAAGGGAGCTTTCTGAACTTATAAGCGTGAGGCTTCAGGAGGATGAAATAGGAAGAGTGAGGGTGGAAACAGATAAGGGTTTTCTCTTGGTTGAGGAAGGGTACAGCTGGGAGCTAAAATACGACTCGGGAAACAGAAAAATTTTGTGGAAGTCTAAGGATGGTTCTGAGGTAGAAATAGGCGGTTTTGTGAGCGGTGGAAGGTTGAAGGGGCTTATTGACTTTCAAGCTCAGCTACGAGACTACATAGGGAAGCTTAAGGGTGTTGCTAAGGGACTTATAAGCGGTGTAAAGATTCCTCTAAACTCACAAACAACCAACAGTTGGTATTGGTTCAAACACATAGAAGACCCTAACACTCCCATAGGATTTTCTGGTAGCATAAGCTTTAACTTTCCTGGAGGACCCATAACCCTAAATTATTCCCCAACGGATAGCCTAAGCAATATCATAAACACTATAAACTCAAACCCAAGCTTGGTAGGAAGTTTCTCCGCTTCTCTGATTAGCAACCCTGACGGCACTTATACCATGGTAATAATCTCATCAGACCCAGAATTTTCCGTAGAGGACAGCAATAACCTTATACATAGGTCTGAACCGCTCTTTGTAGGGGAAGACATAGAGAACATGTATGTTAACCCAAACACGCATAATTATCTTCAAAACTTGGACTATGAAAAGGCAGACGAGTTTATGAAATTCTCAAGGGATTGGTGGAATACGGCAAAAAGGCTCTACGAGGACCTTGTGGACCATGTGGCTTCAAAACAGAGAGACCTTAGGACCAAATACGAAATAGAAAGTGCACTGCTTAACTCTTTGAACGCAAGGCTCCAAGAAATGCAAGGTGTTTCCGTGGACAACGAGTTTATAGAGCTTATGAAAATACAGAGGGGGTATGAAGCTCTGGCCAGAACTGTAAGGGCAATGGATGAATTGCTTCAGACTACGTTAAATATGGTATGAGGTGAAGGCTATGAAAGTGCCAGAAAACCTAATCTTTTCCCTTTTTCAAGAGCAGGATAGTAGGATAAGGAGACAGTTGGCAGAGAAGTCTTTAGAAATAGGTACTGGTAGGAAGTACAAGAACGTATCCGACGACCCTTCAGCTACCTATAACATCGTAGAATTAAAAAGGGAAGTATCCCAACTTTCCCAGTATGCCAAAAATAGGCTCTTTGCGGATACGTCTTTAAGCTATACGGACCTAAACCTTGGCAAAATAGCGGACAGCCTAAACCTTCTGTATTCAAAAGCTATACAGGCAAAAAATCAAGTGCTTCAGCCAGACCAGTTAAAAGCTATGGGTGAGTTCTTCCTTTCAAGCTTAAGGTCACTTCTTGATAGGGTTAACGACCAGCTTGGCGGAAACTATCTCTTTGGCGGTGCAAGCCTAACAGAAAAGCCCTTTGATGAAAACACTCTTGAGTACAGAGCTTCCTCAGAAAACTTTAAAGTGTGGCTTTCCGAAAACTACCAGGTTGATACATTTCTCAATGGTGCTCAGGTTTTTGGTCTTAATGTTGCTATATCTCGTGCTTCTTTCTCTAATCCCGATGACGGCTTCACCAACGCTGGCGTACTGAACATAAGAGTTGGCAACACAAGCATAAGCATAAGCTACTCCGCAGGTCAAAACCTAAGAAACTTGGTAGACTACATAAATACTAACTACTCCCAGACCCTTAAAGCGGATGTTACCCAAAACCCCGATGGAACCTTTTCCCTTATGCTCATGTCCGTGGACCTTGGTAAGGATATCTCCGTATCCGATACGAGCGGTGGAGATTTTTCCATTGGTTTTTACAATCCCAACGTTCTTGAGGTTGTAAAGAGGATAGGTAATAAGCTAAGCAACAGTCTATACCCAGATGATTCAGACCTTATGATTTTACAAAGGTCCTTTGATAGGATAAGCTTTGGAAGGTCAAGGGTAGGTAGTGTCCTGTCCCAGCTGAAAAACCTACAGTCTGTCCAAGAAAGCTTAAAGGACAATCTTGAAAAACAGAAATCTGATATAGAGGATGCTGACCTCTCGCAGAGCATAATGGAATATACGCGTTACAAACTTGCCTACGAAGCCCTCATGCGTATTATAGCAGACCAGAAGGATATGACCATACTTAGATACTTAAGGTAATAAGCTCAACTTCGGGGCTCCTACCATCCTTTTTGGGGAAATTTACCAAGAAACCCTGGGAGCACATCCTTAGGCTTTCATCGGATGAATGCTTTATGGAAAGTAGGTAAGCTCTCACCTGAGCTCTATGGTTGTCGCTGAGCTTCTCTGCTGTTTTGAGCTCCACTATTACCGGCTCTCTAATCTCAAGTTCTTGTATCCTACAGGCTCTTATGATAAAATCTGGTCTATCCATTCCAAGGGGGATACCCTTATAAAAGATTTCTATGTGGACCTCCCTTTGAAACCTTATGCCACGAAGTCTAAGCTCGTAAGCAAAGGCACTTTGGTATATGTGTTCTTCAAAACCAGAGCCAAGGTTTCTGTAAACTTCCTCCGCTATACCCCTTATAAGGTTCTCGAGCAATTCTTCAAGCCTCCCAACATAAATTATACGAATTTTCCGAAGGTATTACTTTAAAATATCTTGCATAAAAAACTTGACAAAACATTGCTAAAGTTTTATATTAGCTTAAATCAAGGGCAAGGAGGTATAAAATGGCGGAGAAAATAATAGGTATAGACTTGGGAACCACTAACTCGGTGGTAGCTGTGATGATAGGTGATGAGCCAGTGGTCATAGCCAATCAGGAGGGTTCAAGACTGACACCTTCCGTGGTTTCCTGGACAAAGGAAAAGGAAGTTTTGGTGGGAGAGCCAGCCAAGAGGCGTGCCATACTTGACCCTGAGAACACCGTGTATGAGTCTAAGAGGTTTATAGGGAGAAAGTACGACGAAGTCTTGGATGAAGCTAAGAGGGTATCTTACAAGGTGGTGCCAGACGAAAAGGGAGATGCAAGCTTTGAAATTCCTAACCTAGGCAGAAAGGTGCGTCCTGAAGAGGTGGGTGCTCAGGTTCTTAAAAAGTTAAAGGAAGCCGCAGAAGCTTACCTCGGCGAGAAGATAACAAAGGCGGTCATTACCGTGCCTGCTTACTTTAACGAAAGGCAAAGACAGGCAACCAAGGATGCGGGAAAGATAGCGGGGCTCGAAGTTCTGAGGATTCTCAACGAACCAACTGCGGCAGCTCTTGCTTACGGTCTTGACAAGAAGAGCGATGTGAAAATACTAGTGTACGACTTTGGTGGTGGTACCTTTGACGTATCCATTCTTGAAGGTGGTGAAGGTGTCATTGAAGTTAAAGCCACAGCAGGCGATACCCACCTGGGTGGTGCTAATATAGATGAAAGGATAATGGAATGGCTCATCGAGGAGTTTAAAAGGGAGACGGGCGTAGACCTCAGAAAAGACAGGACTGCACTTCAGAGGCTAAAGGATGCGAGCGAGCAGGCAAAGAAGGAGCTGTCTTTTAAGTTGGAAACAGAAATAAACTTGCCCTTTATAACCATAGACACAACCACCAACCAACCCCTTCACCTTCAGAAGAAGCTCACAAGAGCAAGGCTTGAGGAAATGATAAGGGATTTGGTAGATAGGACTATAGAGATAGTTAAGAGGGCTCTCGAAGATGCTAAGCTAAAGCCTCATGAGATTGATGATGTGGTACTGGTGGGAGGTTCTACCAGAATACCCTTGGTTCAACAGAGGATAAGGGAATTCTTTGGAAAGGAACCCCACAAGGGTGTAAACCCCGACGAGGTGGTAGCAGTGGGTGCAGCCATACAGGCCGGCGTTCTGTCGGGAGAAGTCAAAGAAATACTACTTGTGGATGTGACACCTCTTTCTTTGGGTGTGGAAACCTACGGTGGGGTAATGACAGTGCTTATTCCGAGGAATACGCCCATACCTTACAAAAAGTGTGAAACCTTTACTACCGCAAGCGATTATCAAACAGAGGTGGAAATCCACGTTCTTCAGGGTGAGCGTCCCCTTGCAAAAGACAACAAGTCCCTCGGTAAGTTTTATCTAACTGGCATACCCCCGGCACCAAGAGGCGTTCCAAAAATAGAGGTTTGCTTTGACATAGACGTGGACGGAATACTCCATGTGACCGCCAAAGACCTTGGCACCGGCAAAGAGCAGTCTATAAGGGTTCAGGCTTCTTCTGGTCTAACGCAGGAAGAGATAGAGAGGATGATAAAGGATGCTCAGCTTCATGAAGAAGAAGACAGGAAGAAAAAAGAGTTAGTGGAGGCTAAAAACCAGCTGGACCAACACATCTACAACCTTGAGAAGGTCTTGAAAGAAAACAGGGAAAAACTGCCTGCGGAATTGGTTTCTGAGGCTGAGAGGACTCTTGAGGAAGCAAGAAGAGTGTTCAGAGAATCCCAAGACGCGCAGGAAGTAAGAAGAATAACAGAAAGGGTGCTTGAAACCGCAAGCAAGATAGGAGGACATATTTATCAGGAGACTTCCAAAAAATCTGGTGAAGGTGGTGATGTAATAGAAGGAAAGCCCGTGTGATATAATAGTGACCGCCTATGGCGGTCACCCTACCAATCCTTATCCTGATACTGAGCTTAGAAATCACGCAAGCCCTTGAGAAAAGTATAAGGGCAAACTCTAAAAAACTCGCTTATCCCCAGAAGGTATACCGGCTATACAAGAACATAAGCTTTAGATGCATCTGGTTCTGTGATGGTTTGTCTACTTACAACCTACAGACCTTTGAAAAAATCCTTCAGGAGGCAGTCCATCACGGATTAAACCCAAGGGATTACGAGCCTCCAGAAGACCTTGACTTAGAACTTTCCTACACGGATAGGCTTATAAAACTTTCCTACGACCTTTACTACGGCAAGGTCAACCCTTCAAAAATTTACGGAAACTGGAGCCTACAAAGCAAGCCAGATACTGTGGTGGAAACTCTTTCCAGACTACTCTTAGAAAACAGACTAGAAGACCTGTTTTTAGAGCTTGCACCCAAGAGCAAAGACTACTGGTTTCTCGTTGAAAAGTCAAAATTCCTCAAAGACCTATCCTACCTTGAGTGGAAGCCTATAAGAATAAATAGAGAGCTTAAGCTGGGCGATAGAAGCCCATGCCTTACGGAGATAGGTTATAGACTTTTCTTGCTGGGAGACCTTGAAGAATACACGGGTTCTGACCTTTTTGACGAAAAGCTTCAGCGAGCAATGAAGCATTTCCAAAAGAGGCATGGACTGCCTGAGACGGGAAGCATAGACCAGAGGACTCTAAGGGAGCTCAACATGAGACCGGAAGAGAGGCTTAGGCAGGTTTACATAAACCTTGAAAAGCACCGTTGGGTAAACATTGATTCAAGAAGGGCGGTGCTGGTAAACATACCATCCTTTGAGCTTTTCTACATTGAAGGGGGGCGCGTGGTACTTACCTCAAAGGTGATAGTTGGTAGAAACTACAAGGAGGACTTTAGACCCACGCCTATGCTACAGAGCAAAATAAACAGCATAACCATAAACCCCAAGTGGTATGTTCCTCTAAGCATATCTGTGAAGGATATACTTCCCAAGGTAAAAAAGGACCCTACCTATCTCAAGAGAAAGGGCTTTAAGGTATTCTACATGGGTGAGGAGATAGACCCCATGCATATAAACTGGAACCTCTATAAGGAAGATTACTTCCCTTTTAAACTTGTGCAAGAGGCTGGACCTAAAAACTTTCTTGGGCGTATAAAGTTCAACTTCCCCAATCCCTTTGCAGTATACCTCCACGATACTCCAGACAAACACCTTTTTAGGCAAGCAAAAAGAGCCTTTAGCTCAGGTTGTATAAGAGTAGAAAAGGCAAAGGATGTAGCCCTAAAGCTTATGGGGGAAGATTGGAGCATTGAAAGATTAGAATCTACCATAAAAAAGGGTGAGACTCGGAATATAGCTCTGAAGGAATCCGTTCCCATATACCTGTTATACTTTACTGCTTTTGAAGAGGATGGAAAGCTCCAATTTAGAGAGGACCTTTATGGGTATGATACAATTTTGCTTCAGGCTATTCTCAAGGCTGGAGGTGGAATATGACAAGGAGGCATTTTATAAAGTCTGTAGGATACATGGGCTTTATGCTTATAACTGGCTCAGTTTCCTTTGCTTCCCTCTACGGTTCAAGGGGTTTAACTGAAGGTGCGAAATGGCTAAATCTATACTCACTCAACACGGGGGAAAGTCTAAAGACTGTATTCTGGCTGGATGGTGTATACATAGATGGAGCATTGCAAGAAATAAACCATATTCTTAGAGATTACAGAAGCGGAGAGGTAGCGCCTATAGATGTAAAGCTCTTAGACCTTCTTTACCTCATTACAAAATTAACGGGAAAGGATAGAATAGTGGTGATTTCTGGATACAGGTCTCCCTCTACAAATGCCTACCTTCATAGGGTAAAGAAAGGAGTAGCCAAGGACAGCTACCATACATTGGGCAAAGCGGTAGATATACGCATAGAGGGTGTATCCCTGGATACGCTCAGGGACCTGGCTGTTAGCCTGAGGGCTGGAGGTGTAGGATACTATCCAAGGTCTGGGTTTGTCCATCTTGATACGGGGGCTTTCAGGTATTGGTAATGGTCAGAGTGTTTGCCGGTTTTTTTGTAACCAAAAGAATACAGGAGGCGGTAGAAAGGTTGCAGGCGCAGAGTGAGAGCTTTATAAGAGGTAAGTGGGTAGAACCTCAAAACTTCCATATGACCTTCCAGTTCATAGGTGATGTGGAGCAAGGGAGGCTCGTGGACATACTAAAAAGCCTACAAGAAGCCTCCCAGAGGTTAAAGCCCGTCAGGGTAAAGTACAAGGGTATTGGAGTTTTCCCAAGTCTTGACAGGGCAAGAGTTTTGTGGATAGGCGTCTCTGAAGGGCACAGACAGCTTATAGAGGTTGCAAAGACAATAGTTAGGTTCAATAGGCAAGCGGGTATAAAGGACGAAGGCAAACCCTTCCATCCCCATGTAACCGTGTGCAGAATAAAGGAGTTTGAGAAAAAGTCCCTAAGGGAGTTCCTGCGTCAGCATGAAGGCACAAATTTTGGTGAGGACTTGGTGGACAGAGTTGCTCTTGTAAAAAGCTCCCTTACATCCGTTGGACCCATATACACGGTCATAGAGGAGTTTTATTTCCATGAATGAATGGACCTACGAAAAGGCAGGTGTGAGCATAGAGCGAGCGGAAGCCTTCGTGGACTACATAAGGGAAAAGGTAAAGACATTGCCCATACAAGGTCTTCTTTTTGGGTCTTTTGCCAGCGGAATTGAGCTCAAAGGATACAAAAATCCCGTGATTATGCTGACCACCGACGGAGTGGGAACAAAGCTCAAAATAGCCCAGGATATGGGCATCCACGAAACGGTGGGTATAGATTTGGTAGCCATGAACGTAAACGACCTTCTTACAACGGGAGCTGAGCCCATAGCCTTTTTGGACTACATAGCTACAGGAAGGATTGACTTGGAAGTGTTAAAGAAGGTAATGGACGGAATAGTGGAGGGTTGCAAGATTGCAGGGGTAGGCTTGGTAGGCGGCGAAACGGCGGAGATGCCAGATTTTTACGCAGAAGGTGTTTATGACCTTGCGGGTTTTTGCGTAGGTATCTGCGAGAGGGAAGAGCTCGTCACGGGCGAGGAAATAAGACCAGGGCAGGTTATACTAGGACTTCCATCCAGTGGGTTTCACAGCAACGGCTACAGCCTGGTAAGAAAAGTTCTGGCAGAAAAGAGAATATCCTACAGGGATTACGTGGAAGACCTCAAAGGGTACGTATGGGAAGCCCTTCTTGAACCCACAAGAATATACAGCCAAGAGATAAAAAGACTAAAGGATTCTGGAATTAAGATAAAGGGAATGGCACACATAACGGGAGGTGGAATACCTGGCAATCTTGTGCGCGTGCTTCCAGAAGGTTGTAGGGCGGTGGTTGAAAAGGACAAAATACCACAAAATCCCATCTTTGACTGGATAAAGTCATTAGGTAATATACCCACAGAAGAGATGTACAGGACCTTTAACATGGGTGTAGGTTTTATGTTGGTCTCGGATAAGCAGGACGCAGAAAGAATCTTAAACATGTTGAGTTCAGCCTTTGTTTGTGGTTACATTGAGGAGGGCAAAAGGGATGTGGTTATTGTATAGGCTTTTTGTACTACTGCTCTTATCTGTTAGCTTCTCCTTTGCTCAGGTAATAGGTCAAATAAGGGTAGAAGGCGCAAGGTTTGTCCCAGAGGAGGTCATTCTTGGGCTTATAAACCTAAGGCAGGGTAGCCTGTACAGTCCAGACTTGGTAAGGGAAAGCATAAGGCGTATGT
Organism: Aquificaceae bacterium; assembly: GCA_025057455.1. GTDB lineage: Bacteria > Aquificota > Aquificia > Aquificales > Aquificaceae > Pampinifervens. The sequence goes on along the minus strand of JANWWY010000004.1, from coordinate 55,112 downwards.
ACAGAACGGGCTTTTTTGATGAGGTGGAAGTTTACGAGGAGAGGGTAGGGGAGCAGGTGAATCTCACGTACAAGGTAAAAGACCTTCCCGTTATATACAAGATTGAATTTGTTGGCAACAGAAAGATAAAATCCGACGAGCTGGAGAAAAAAATAGGCATAGAAGCTGAAGTGGGGAAAATTGACCCAGAGGAGCTTACCAAGGGGATTACTTCCGCTCCAGCCATAGAGGAAAGGATAGAAATCCAGAGAAGACTAAGGCTCGGTAGAGTTCTTACCCGTGAGGAACTGGAATTCATAGGAAGGAAGATTATAGAAGCTTACGCAAAAGAAGGCTATCCTAAGGTACAAGTGAGCTACGAACTTGTTCCCAAAAAAGGTGCTTCCAAGGTTGTTTACACCATAGTGGAGGGTCAGCCAGAGTTTGTGGGTAGCATAAGTTTTATAGGCAACAAAAGCTTCAGCAAAGGTAAACTCTTAGGACTTATGGAGACAAAGCCTCCAAGTGTAGTAACCTTAAGGTTTAAGCCACCTTTCAGCGAGGATATGCTCAAAGAGGATGTGAAGAAAATAGTGGATTTTTATAAGTCTGAAGGCTTCCTTGAGGTAAAGGCGGATTACTCGGTCAAAAGGGATGGAAATAGGTATGACATTACGATAAAGATAGAAGAGGGTCCTCGCTACAAGTTGACGGAGTTGAGAATAGAAGGAAACACCCTGTTTGCCTACGGTGAGCTCGTAGGGGATGCGTTCAAAAAGAACAGAAAAGGCTTTTACAGAAGGGAAGTTGTAGAAAGGATAAAGGCAAACATAAGGAGAAAGTATTCAGAGATAGGCTTCTTGGGTGCCTCTGTGGAGGAAAAGGAAAGCTTAGATAGGGAAGGCAAGGGGGTAAGCCTTTTGCTCCAAATAGAAGAAGGTCAACCTGTGTACGTAAGTAGGATTGAAGTGCAAGGAAACTACGAATCAAGGGATTACGTCATAAGGAGGGAGCTTAGGTTTCAGGAGGGAGAGCTGGCAAATCAGAGAGAAATAGAAAGGTCAAGGACGAGAATCTTCAACTTGGGTTACTATCAGGATGTATCCATAGAACCCTTTCCATCGGAAGGCAAAAACTGGGACTTTGTAGCAAAAGTTAGAGAGAGGTTCACAGGACAGTTCTCCATAGGGCTCGGCTACAATCAGGTAACTGGTATTTCTGGTTTCATATCCCTGCGTAAAGGAAACTTCAGAGGTACAGGAGACATAGCGGGCATATCCCTTTCATACGGAAGCAAATACCGGGATAACTCCATATCCTACACGAAAAAATGGTTTCTCAGAAGACCTATAGACCTAACAGGCTCTCTATACGATAGAAGAATAGAATACACCACCTACACCGTAGAAAGAACGGGTGCGGATTTTGTATTTTCCAGAGAGTTTGCGGAGTTTTGGAGGGTGGGTGCCGGTGTGAGCGTTCAGAGAGTCCGCTACAGGGACATATCACCCGATGCGTCAAACCTAATTAAAGAGGAAGCTGGCACAAGACAGCTAAGAAAACTGACCTTTAGCATTACAAGAGACACAAGAGATAACTACCTTTTCCCATCTGGTGGCTCTCTTACCGAGCTAAGCTACTCCTTGGCTGTGCCTATTCTCGGAGGGGATGAAAAATACAACAAAATAAACCTATCCTACCAGAAGTTTTTCAAGGATACATGGTTGGATACGGGGTTAATTCTCTCTTTTAAGGGTGTGCTTGGACTCGTAGAGCCTTATGGGGGCAGAAGAGTCTCTTTGGATGAGAGGTTTTTTGTGGGTGGAGATTTTACTGTAAGGGGCTACAAGTACGGCTATGCTGGACCCCTTGACCCCAACACAAAAGAACCAATAGGCTCAAAAGGGCAAGCTTTATTTTCTATAGAGGCAAACTATCCTCTCTATAAAAACATACTCTACGGTGCGGTTTTTTACGATACGGGTCTTGGCTTTGACCAATGGGACGAGCTTAAAGTCCAGAATTTAAGAGGTGGATACGGTGTTGGTCTTAGGTTTATTACGCCCTTTGCACCCATAAAGCTGGACTGGGCTATAAAGACTAAAAAGGTTCCCGGGGATACATCAAGGAGCAGAATACACTTTGTGTTGGGAGTGTTCTTCTGATGGTACCAAGAGCCCTTACCATAGCAGGTTCTGACAGCGGTGGTGGTGCTGGTGTGCAGGCAGACCTAAAAACCTTTACCGTGCTGGGCGTATACGGGATGAGTGCCATAACCTCCGTGACCGTTCAAAATACCCTCGGCGTATACGGTGTGGTTGACATGCCACCCCATATAGTCTACGACCAGATAAGGGTGGTCGTCGAGGATATAGGTGTGGACGCCTGTAAAACTGGCATGCTTTCCAACGAAGGCATTATAATGGCTGTCGCAAAGGCAATAAGGGAGTTTAGGCTGGAAAAATTTGTGCTTGACCCAGTTATGGTGGCAAAGTCTGGAGACCCATTGCTTAAGGAATCTGCCAGAGAAGCTCTTTTTAAAGAACTTCTACCCCTTGCCATGTTAGTAACGCCCAACATACCAGAAGCTCAGGAAATGTGCGGTTTTGAGATAAAGACCTTAGAAGACATGGAAAAGGCATGCAAGGTTATATACTCTTACGGATGTTCTGCGGTAATCGTAAAGGGTGGGCATAGAGAGGATAAGGATATGATAGATGTTCTCTACGATGGGCAGAGCTTTGAATACTTAAGGGGAAAATATGTAAAAACCAAGAATACTCACGGCACAGGATGCACCTTTTCTTCGGCTATAACCGCCTACTTAGCCAAGGGCTACAGCCTAAAAGAGTCTGCAAAGATGGCAAAGGAATACCTACAGAAAGCCATAGAGCACTCCCTGCCTCTAGGCAAAGGGCACGGACCTTTAAACCACATGTGGAGTATACTTTAGCGTGAAGGAAAGGCTGGTATATACACTACAGTCATCAATAACACCTCGCCCTGCTATTTTTCAATAAGGTGGGAGTATAAACCACGTGAGGATAAGCTAAAAGCTTACAAAGAGATATATATTTATTACTCTCTTAGCACATAGGCCACAGCTACAGAAAAATCCTTTTCGTGGGATAGGGATACGATTATCTTTACATCTCCAAAACCCTCTCTGTGTATTCTTACCCTCGCAGGCTTACCCCTATCACCGAGAACCTCTATCTCGGAGAATTTGAGAAGAACACCGTAAGACTGATAAAAAGCCTTTAGCACCGCTTCCTTGCAAGCCCATCTTGCTGAAAGACATTGGTAGAAGGCTTTCTGACTTCTGCAATAAAGGAGCTCATCCTCCGTATATACCCTCTTTAAAAACCTTTCTCCAAACCTCTCAACCGCTTCTTTAATCCTGTCGTTTTTCACTATGTCAATACCTACCATGATAAACTATCATACATGTTCTTAGTTTACCTAAGTATAGGTCTCTATTTTCTTGTTTTTGTCCTTTCCCTTCTATCTTACCTTTTAGGTTCTCTTAAAAGGCTAACTACATTTCTTATGATGCTCGCCTTCCTTGTTTACATAACCTACGTGATAAGGTTAGGCATAGAGGTAAAAAGCTTCCCCTTTGCAGATGTTTACGGCTTTTATTCCCTCTTAGGAAATGGTATGCTTTTCTTTCTTACCCTTCTATCTTTGAAGCTGGACTATATAAGGAGATTTTTAGTTCTTTTTGCTATGTTGGGTGTTTTGTGGACTTTGCTTTTAATACCTGCAGAACCGTCACCCTATAGAAGCACATTATACTCTCTTCATGTAACCTTTGCCCTTTTTTCCTATGCCTTTGCCCTTTTTGGGGGATTCTCTTCCCTTCTTAGGCTTTTTTTAGAAAGCAAGCTCAAACACAAGACACTTCAGAGTTTTTTTCTGCCTCTAAACATACTGAGGTCTGCGGAAAGGTTCTCCATAGGCATGAGTTTTATATTCTTTACCCTAACCCTTGTCTTTGGAAGTTTGTGGAGCAGGAGCTTTTTTGGGAAACACTGGATAAACGACCCAAAACTCATATACGTGCTTTTCTTGTGGGTCTATTACGCTCTTCTTGTTCACCTCAACCTACTTAGAAGGATTAAACCCAGGAGCTTTTCCTACGGAGCCATAACGGGTATGGTATTATCAATCCTTGGTTTGCTCTTTGTAAGGCATGAACTTTGAAAGGATTTTTCTTGTAGGTTTTATGTGCAGTGGTAAAAGCACCCTTGGCAGGCTTTTGTCTGAGAGGCTTGGGTGGAAATTTGTGGACACAGACGAGGAAATTGAGAGGTTAGAAGGCGCGTCTATTCCCGAAATTTTTGAGAAAAGGGGCGAAGATTACTTTAGAAGGTTAGAGCTGGAAGTTCTAAGTAGGTTGGCAAAGGAAAAAAATCTTGTGATAAGCACAGGGGGTGGTCTGGGGGCAAATCTCTTAGCCATGGATGTTATGAAGGGCTCGGGTCTGGTAGTTTGGTTAAACTTAGACTTCCAATCCTTCCTTAAAAGATGTGGTAATGACCCATCAAGGCCCCTCTTAAAAAGAAGTAAAGAAGAGCTTTTAAAGCTTTTCAAGGATAGGGCTGAAGTTTACCAAAGAGCCCACCTTGTTCTTGATGCCACTTTGAAGCCTGAGGTTTTGGTAGAAAAGTTGCTTGAAAACATAGGGTTTGTACCTTATAATTTATGGACAGGAGGTTAGAATGTTAAAAAGGTTAAGTCTTTTATCCTTTGTGGTTGCAACAACATTTCTTGTGGGCGCATGCGGTCAAGGCTCCGCCAAGTGTCCTACGAAGGAACAGGTTAAGACATCGGTAAAAGACCTTATTCCTCAGGATTTTACCGTTGAGTCTGTTTCCCAGCTTCAGAATATTAAGGGGTTGTGTGAGGTGGTAGTAAAGGTGGGCGCACAACCCCTTGTGTTTTACATGGATAGCCAAGGTCAGTATTTGCTCGCTGGGAATCTTATAAGTCTAAAGGATAAGAAAAACGTAACCAGGGACCGACAGCAAGAATTCATGAAGGTCTCCGCAGAACAACTAAAAGAGCTTGAAAAGCATGTAAACATAAGGTTAGGAGAAGGTAGTAAATACGTATACTTTATAACAGACCCAGACTGTCCCTTTTGCAAAAGGAGCAACCCTATAGTGGAAGAGTGGTCAAAGAAAAAGGGCGTCCAAGTTAGGCTAATCCTTTACCCTCTGCCAATACATCCAGAGGCTTTTGGCAAGTCTGTGGCAATGGTCTGTGATAAAAAGGGTTTTAAAGAGTACACAGAGGGCTACACCTCAAACAATCAATGTGAAAACGGCAAGAAGGCGATACAGTCAAACCTTGAACTTATGAATAAACTGGGGATTAGTGGAACTCCCACCTTCATAGGTATGAACGGCAGGATGCATTCTGGATTGCCTACAGAAGAAGACCTTGACAAACTGGTAAATTAGCCATAAATTGGAAGGGCTAATCAATTAGGTCCTCTAGTTAACAGGAAAGTTCCAGTTGCTGGGGGAGAGGAGGCTTATCATGTTTAGAAAAGCAACGACTTTATTAATACTACCCTTCCTTTTTGTAAGCACTTCTTTCTCTCAGGAGGGCAGGCCGGCACCCCAGGGTGAGGGAGGAGGTATCAAGGTAGGACCTTCCATAATAATACCCTTTATGCTTATACCGGCTATAATCAAAAAATTAACTGAGAGGGGAGAACTTCCCAAGTATCCAACCCTTGAAAAAAAGCCCCTTAATATATCGCAGAGCGGTAATACATACGTAGTGGATTGGGTAGTTTACTATGCCAACAACACAAACGCAGTGCAAAACGGCATCACCATAACAGAGGGTCCAATAAACACCGTAGTACCTGGTTCTCTACAGCAACCCTTTGGATGGAGCGGTGCTTTGAATTCAACAAACACTATAGCCACATGGACTGGTAGCGCACCACCCGTAAATGGCTACATGAGTATAAACATAAATACTTCTGTGGCTTCCAGCTTTAATGTGACTGGCGGTGGAGACGGATACAGAGCCATCCCATACAGACACATGTCCTCGGGCGGAAAGCTTAGAATATACTTCATAAATCACCATGAGCCAATGGGTGCCAATACAAACACGGGCACCATCTTCAAGTGTGTAGACACCGCAACGGGCAACTACTGTCCTGGTTTTCCAAAACTTCTTCCCAAGGGCGATAACTCAGGCAAGTTCTCCTCTTCAGGCATGTACGACGAAGAGTATTTTATTGATGGCACTGGGAGGCTTTACTACGCGGTTACTGGGAGCGATATGGAGTTCGGTCTTGGGTGCTATAACCTTGAAACCGACACGGAATGTGGATTTTACAAGCTTGGAACAAACCCAACAAAAACCTGGTCTTATGTAAAGGGACCATGGAAGGTGGGCAACGAGTTTTACATGGTGGGTGGTGACCTGAAGCTATACTGCTTAAGTGCGACAAATCCTGCAAATTTTTGCACAGGGCTTAGCTCCTACTACACGGGCTTTAGCTTTCCCCTTGCTTCATTTACAGACCCAAACGCAGTGGGTGTAAGTTTAGTACCGCCCATGAGCGTAGGACCTGGGATTTTTGGAGAGGTGGTGGGCAACAAGTTATACTTTATAACCGACAGCCACGCAAACGCAGTTCCAAAAACCATAAGAGCTTTTTGTTATGACGCAGGTGCAAAATCCGCCTGCGCAGGGTGGACCGTATCCTCCCAAACACACACTTTAACTATGACCTACCCTAGGGTATGGTCTTCTTTCATATACTACGACAACACCATGAGTCCAAAGTATGTTTGCACAAGATTGAATCAGTTTTCACAGTATTGTTTTAACCTCTCTAACGGCTTACCCGCATCACCGCCTACCCTTTTTGGTACTCTAAATCTCAATACTGGACTTGGTTCTGAGGTTACGATTGGTTCAAGGACCTACTCTACAGATTTTATGTATCAGGCTGGGAGTTTCAACCCTGGTAGAGTTCTATGTTGGGATTGGGTTACTGGGGCGCCCTGCATGCCCACATGGGAATACAAAAGCTGGACGCATGGGTCAAATGGTAACCCGAGGGATTACACCACCAATGTAGACGACGGGGGATGTATATGGGTGCTTGGGGATAATGCTCCCGCCATGTGGTATTTTGACCCTACTAAACCTCCGGATAAGCAAGGCTTTGCACGCAGATGCGATTACAAAGATGGTAAAATTGAGCAGGTTTTCAAGCCTTGGGATTACTGTAGTGGACCAAGGCCTTTTCTTTGGCTAAGGTTGGAGGTTATAAATGCCAGCCTCTCTGACTTTAACAAGCTGGAAATAAAGGTCAAAGACGTCTCCAACAACACACTGCTAACGTACGACTGTATAGCCAACAACAGCACCATCATAAGCTTATCCAGTATAGCAAGTCAGACAAACGGACAACCCATAAAGGTAGAGGTAGCATACACCCTTGCAACGGGCGCAAACCTTCAGAATTTTGAAGTAAGAGCATACTACCATGCCTCGCCCTTGGAGTTTTGCTTCAAGAGTAAGCACAGCTGTGGTCAGGGACCTATAAAGAATACAGTTGCCGTTGCAGGCATTGAAAGCCCACCCAATGCAGAAGTGGAACTTTCCCAACCAGAAAATTGTCCGAAGATGGCGGAAGGGGATGGAGGACAGAATACACAACCAACAGGCTCAGGAGCAAACCCATCCTCCGGTAGCTCTGGAGGTGTGGGTGCAGGTGTTGGACTTATGCCTACACCATTGCCCTCGCAGGGTGGTGCTGGAGCCACTTTAGGTTCGTCAACACCCACCGGTGGTGGGCTACAGATTGTAGAAAAGGATGGCACAGTACAAATACTGCCCGAGACAAAACAAAGATGCTACTGGAGACCAAAGCAAAAAACAACACAAACCGCCAAGCCTGTTGGTGGCAAAACAGTTAAAAGGAAAGAAAACTTCCAACAGAAACCCAATGTAGAAAATAAACCAGCAAGCAAGAATGTAGTAGCCCAAAAACCAAAAAGCGTCAAGAAAAAGCCTACATCGAAACCACCAATGGACATGGAGTACATATGCGAGCCTGAAAAGTAGTCCTATAATATAGTTGGGATGAAGCGTTAGGGTGTAAGGCACATCAATGGATTGGCTAAGAAAGGAGCTTGACTTTCTGAAAGAGCAGTACCTCTATCGCACAAGGTTTTTGAGGGAAGGGCTAAAGGACTTTTGTTCCAACGACTACCTTGGACTGAAGAAACATCCAGAAGTTTTAGAGGCTTCTATAAGGGCTCTTAGAGAATACGGGCTTGGCTCTGGTGCTTCCGCCCTTGTTTCTGGTTACACGTTCTACCATAAGGAGCTTGAAGAGAAATTGGCTGACTTTAAGAGAGTGGAGTGCTGTGTGCTTTTTGGCTCTGGTTATCTTGCCAATCTTGGTACCATTCAGTCCCTTGTGGGGGATGGTGATGCGGCCTTTAGCGACCAGCTAAACCACGCTAGCATAGTAGACGCCTGCAGGTTGTCAAAGGCAAAGGTTTTCGTCTACAAACACAGGGACTACCAAAACCTCGAAGAGCTCCTCAGGAAAAACCGTGAAAACTACAAAAAGTGTTTGGTGGTGAGCGATACCGTTTTTAGCATGGATGGGGATGTGGCAGACATTTCTAAGCTTAAAAAGCTGTGCAAAGAGTATGACTGTATGCTATACCTCGACGAAGCCCATGCAACGGGGGTTTTAGGTAAGTATGGAAGGGGTGGGCTTGAAGCCTTTGAAGAATCCTGGGAAGACTTCCTTGTGTTAATGGGCACTCTTTCCAAGGCTATAGGCTCTTATGGAGCCTTTGTGTGTGGCTCAAAGGTTCTGTGCGAGTATTTAATAAACAGAGCAAGAAGTCTAATATTTTCCACGTCCTTACCTCCAGCGGTATGCGCAGGAGCGATAAAAGCCTTAGAGATAATACAAGCGGAAAATTGGAGGCTTGAAAAGCTAAAAACCACGAGCGAGAGACTATATGAGGGTCTGAAGGCTGTAAACCTGCAAGTTCTTTACAACCGCACACCCATAATACCTATCATGGTTTATGATGAGTCTAAAGCTATAAGTATAAGGGACTATCTTCTTCAAAAGGGAATACTGCTTCAAGCCATAAGATATCCTACGGTTCCAAAAGGTCAAGCCAGGCTTAGGTTGACCGCAAGCCTAAATTACTCAGAAGAAGACATACAGCTCCTTCTAGAAGCACTAAAAAGCCTACCCCCTCCCTAACTTGGGCTTGTATTATCTGACTAAGTTTATAGTATCCTCCAACACCGTATTGGAAGATGTGATAACTCTCGTGTTTGCCTGATAAGACCTTTGTGCGGATATGAGGTTTATAAACTCGCTGGCTATATCCACGTTGGACATCTCCAGCATACCTGACCTAACCTTCTCTGCACCCCCAGGAGTCATGATAGTGGGCGTAGATATGGAAGTATAAAGATTGGCACCCTTCTTGACAAGCTCTTCCGGGTCAGAGAACACCGCTAAGGCTACTCTGTAGAGAGGAAGAGACTTACCATTTGAATAAACACCTACCACCGCACCATCCTCCGAAAGAACATAAACATCCACAAGGTCACCCTTAGTATAGCCGTTTTGGTCCGCTGTTACCAAAAAGTCTGCAGAATACTGGGTTACGTATGGGCTTGGGATAGGGTCGCCTGTATTGACTGTAACAGCTTGCAGTGACTCGCCTACGTATATCCTCCAATCGGTATTTGCTGGGAAATTCCCACCGCTCGGCATTGTGGTTGGCACGGTCAAATTATTAGGGTTAAGATAGTAAAGAAAGTTTTTCCCGTCGGGTGTGGGTTCCCTCGTAATAGTTGTCCCATCGTACACGGGTTTACCCGATGGGTCAAACTGCACACCAGTCCAGTTACCGCTTAACTCATAACCTGCATTATTAGGGTCTATGTCTGACCTCAAGTATATGTCCCAGGTGTTGGTTCCTGACCTCCTAAAGAATAGGTCTGCTTGGTATGAGGTACCGAGGCTATCGTATATGGTTATAGTGTACTTGTAGTTATAGCTTGAAGGGTCATTGGGGTCAAAAGTAGCAGCTGGAATGGGGCTGTTGGCGTTTAGGTTGGTAGGTCCCAAGAATCTTATCTGACCAGTAGCCTTTGGAGGAAGTTGTGGTATCACCTTTATGTCCTCGAGTCCTGTGCCTACAGTCTTTCCCCTCTCATCCACTTTAAATCCCTGCAGTTTAAGCCCCCCAGAATTTACCATGTATCCATCTCTGCTCAGCCTAAACTGCCCATCCCTCGTGTAATACTGAACGCCAGATATGGGGTCCTTTATTATAAAAAGACCCCTTCCCTGTATGGCAAGGTCTGTATTTACGCCAGTTTGTTTAAAGTTGCCTATGGTCCAGATTTTCTGAGTGCTGTCCACCATCACACCAGCTCCGTAGGTGGTAGACTTCATGGTGTTTGTCACCGTATTTAGCCCAATTGTTACAGAAGATATCACATCCTGGAATATGGGTCTACTTCCCTTAAAACCTATGGTGTTTACGTTGGCCATGTTGTCCGCAGTTATGTCCATCCACGTTCTGTAAGTGTTAAGCCCTGTTACTGCGTTAAAAAAGCTCCTCATCATGGTTATACCCCTCCTGCGTATATTAGCTTTGATGGAGAGACAAGCTCTCCTCCCTCAAGTTCAAACAAAAGCTCACTACCAGAAACACTAACAGACTTTATCCTGCTTTGAAAGCCCAAGCTTACCCCATCCAAGGGAATGCCATTCTTTTCAAGCCTTATTTCAAACTGGCCCTTGGGCAGGTCTTTTAGGTCTATGGAATTAAGACCCTTCTTAAGGTCAATCCTAATTTCCTTCACCACCTCCTGACCATCCATTAACTTAAGAGTAGCCCCCTTTATATCTTCGGAGGACAGAAGGTAATATGTGCCGCCCCTTATAGTATCCAACGTGTCTGTGGAAAACACAAATTCCCTGCCAATCAAGCTCAGGCTTGAGAGAAGAGTTATCTGGTTCAGCCAGCCCTTCAGACCTTCCATAAAGCTTTTTATATCGTTTATATGTTTTATTTGGTTTAGTCTTGTGATGTCCTCCAGCATTTTAGAAATATCCTGCGGTTGGAAGGGGTCTTGGTATTTAATGGTTTCCATGTAGATTCTTAGAAAGTCCTCGGAGGAAAGATTGTCCACACCTTGACTGTAGTTTTTGGGTAATACCTTAGGTTGGGTAGGTTTTATGTCGTAGGGGTTTGTAACTCTGAATTCTGCCACGCTACTTACCTCCCCTACGTTTTTCAAACTCCTCAGCCAATATTTGTGCAAAGGTCTTGTTTTGATTTTGTTGGGACTGCAAACTACCCTTTAAGTCATAAACTCTCTGTTCCTTTTTTATTATGAGCTGGTCATCCTTTACTTCTATCCTAACGAGGTCTCCCTCTTTGAGACCAAGCTTTTTCCTTACATCGCTCGGTAAGGCTATAAGCCCCCTTGCCATAATTTTCGCAACTTCGTCCATAGGTATGATTATACGCCACTTTCAGAAAATGTCAATGTATATGAAATAATGTTTATGTCAAACATGTTTAAACTGTCATTAATTTACAGAATGCCTTTGTGATGCAGATGTTGTATAATTCTCAACTGGATGAGCCTTGAGCCTACAAAAGTGCCCCTCACCGTAAAAGAATTTGATAAGCAGGTAGTTGGTTTGTGTGCAGGTTGTGGCTGTGGTTGTGGATACATCCTCTATCTTAAAGAGGGTAAAATAGTAGACCTCTGCGGTCACCCGGCAGACGTAAGGTGCGTGGGCAGTTTCTGCACGAAAGGTATAACCTACATACAGGAGGTTCACAGAAATCCTCTCAGGCTCAAGGGTGTCTTCCTAAAAAATGGGGAGGACTTTATATCCGTAGACTACCAAACCGCTTTGAATTTACTCAGGGAGAGGTTGCTTAAGGGTAAGACTGCCTTTCTTCTTGGCAGACAGGGAGGCTTGGAAGAGTATGTGCTTGCACGAACTTTTGGTGAGGTCTTCGTGGATGCTCCCGTGGTTGACTTTTTGCCCTCCACAGTAGAGCCTACCGACTGGAAAAGGGTGAAGTTTATATTGTCCGTGGATGCGGAACCCGTCTTTTCTGAGGTTATGGCTACCAGATGGCTTGTGGATGCCGTAGAGGGTGGTGCTTATCTTTTTTGCCTTTCCAGCAGGTATGAAACCTTATGTGCCAAAGCAAAGGATAGACTTCTTCTAAAACCAGACCAAGTCATAAGGTTTTTGAGAGCCCTCTTGGAGCCTGAGAAAGGAGAGGAAAAAGTAGAATTTGTAAAAAGAAGCCTTTTCCTGCTCCGTGGTTCTTTGGTGCTTGTGGGAGCTCATTTGCTAAGCTCACCCTTTAGGGACGCAGTTGCTTACTTGCTTTCTAGTCTAAGAAACCGCTACGGTGTCAACTACAGCTTTGTGGGAGACCTTATGCCCTTTCCCGCTAAAAGCTTGGAAGACTTTATAGGAGAACTTGACCAGTTTGAAAATCTTGTTGTGGTAGGCAACGTATTTAGATACTTCAAAGAGGAACACCTACAAAACATAAGGGACAAGTTTGTGGTGAGTTTTCAAACCTTTCCCAACATAACCGCTCACTACTCAAATGTGGTTTTCTCCAGCACTCTTTTTTACGAAAGGAGTTTTGTAAACTACAGGCATGGTTTTGGCTACCTTCTTTATTCTCAAAAGACCTGTGAACCAGAGGCCGGCATATACAACCCTCAAAGGGTTTTAGAAGAGGTCTACTGTAAGACTGCAGATGTTAGGGAGTTTTTGCAAGATTATGGTGTAAGCTATGAGAAACTCACAGGAGAAGGCTACGAAAGGTTAAGGATGGAGGATTTGGGGCTAAAAAAGGTAGAAGATTACCAAATTCCTCAATGTGAGTTTTACGTTTACACGGATAGCACCCTTGTGGAGGACCTTGGGCATTGGAATCCGTGGACCCACGAAATAGAAAGATATCAGAGGGCTTACGTAAATCCGCATACCGCCAAGAAGCTTGGTCTAAAGGGCAGTATAAGGATAGGAGATGTAGAATTTGACCTGTATATAACGCAAAACTTGGCGGATGGGGTTATCTTTGTGCCTTCAGAGTTTGAGGAGTTTCAACCCTTTGACCCGGGCCACAGAGTTGGAAGCTTTCTGAAAAAACCCTTTCACAGGTATGAGGCTTTTGCATGAGGGTGGGCATCTGCGAGGATATAAAGGAATGGGAAGGATACTTGGTGAGAACAATAGGCCTGGAAGACATAGAGGGATACAAATACACCAGATGGGTGGGTGGATTGGATGTTTTTCTAAATACCGAGGAAGAGCTTGAGGAATTCTTGGAAAAATACCGACAGTTTGTCTATGCTGTAGGAAAGGAAGACATGGAGGAGGTTGTAGGAAGACTCTTAAAGGAGAGGGGGGTTAAGCTGGCAACTGCGGAGAGTTGCACGGGTGGACTTCTTTCCGCAAGAGTTGTAAACGTACCAGGTTCATCCGCCTACTATGTGGGTGGGTTTGTGGTGTATGCCAACGAGCTAAAGACAAAGCTTCTAAGCGTAGAAGAAGAGGCTATTAATAGGTTTGGTGCCGTCTCAGAGGAGGTATGCAGGCAAATGGCTGTGGGAGCCTTAGAGGAGACCGATGCGGACATAGCTCTTGCCATAACTGGTATATCTGGCCCCAGTGGAGCCACATTAGAAAAGCCTGTAGGTCTTACCTACATAGCTTTGGCAACAGACAGGGAGGTTTTAGTTAGAAAATTTCTCTTTAGTGGAACTAGAAACGAAAACCGTTTTATGGCTACGCAGTGGGCTCTTGAAATGCTAAGACAGTATCTTATGGAGCTGTAAAATGGCAAAGATACATCCAACGGCGGTAATCACTGGGGATTTAGAGTTGGGAGAAGATGTAGAAATAGGTCCCCACACGGTTATATCTGGTAAGATAAAAATAGGAAAAGGAACTAAGATAGGTGCGAGAGTATCCATAAGGGGCACGGTAAGCATAGGTGAAAACTGTAAGATATACGACGGTGCGATTATAGGGGAGGAACCTCAGCACCTGAAGTACTCTGGGGAGGAGAGCCAAGTGATAATAGGCAACAGGGTAATCATAAGAGAGTATGCCACCATACACAGGGGCACAGCCATAGGAAGTATGAAAACCTTAGTGGAAGACGATGTTATGCTCATGGCATACTCGCATGTGGCACACGACTGCACGGTAAAAAGGGGCGTCATCATGGCCAACTGTGCTACACTTGGGGGTCATGTGGAGGTAGGGGAGTATGCCTTCATAGGCGGACTCTCCGCAGTGCATCAATGGGCTAGGGTAGGTGCTTATGCTATGGTAGGTGGTCTTTCTGGTGTTTCTCTTGATGTTCCACCCTATACTATAGCCTCAGGTCAGCATGCGCGCCTTTATGGTATAAACACCGTAGGGCTGGAAAGAAGAGGCTTTTCACCGCAAACCATCAAAATTCTCAAAAGAGCCTACAAAATACTTTTCAGGAGCGGTATGCTGAGGGTTCAAGCCATAGAAATGCTTCTCAAAGAATACATAGATGTAGAGGAAGTCAAAAAATTGGTGGAATTTATCCAAACTTCCAAGAGGGGTGTGGCAAGGGACGCCGGCAGAGGTTAAAATATTTCCATGCGAGCCCTTGTTCTCTCCGCCGGTCTTGGCACGAGGTTTAGAAGCGAAAAGCCAAAGGTTATGCATTCCCTTCTTGGCAAGCCCATGCTATGGTACGTGCTGAAAACCATAAAAGACCTCAACATTTCTGAAATTGCCTTGGTGGTGGGATACAAAGCGGAGGAAATAAAAGAATACTTTGGAGATGCTTATGCCTACTTTTATCAATCAAACCCCAAAGGTGGAACGGGTGATGCGGTGCTTTCCGCAGTGGATTTTTGGAGAGATTTTGACGGATATCTCTTAGTTATGAACGGAGACTCACCCCTCGTAAAGGCTCAGACCATAAAGAACATGCAAAGATACCTACATATAGTAGAAGATTACGAAGGTATAAGGCTAAGTGCCTTGCTACTGTCCGCACAACTGCCAGACCCTACGGGTTATGGAAGGATAGTAAAGGATAACGAGGGGAACGTAATAAAAGTAGTTGAGGAAAAGGATGCAAGCCTTGAGGAAAGGCTTATAAGGGAGGTGAACGGTGGAGTGTATCTCTTCTACTGCCCTCATCTGCTTGAAACCCTCTTTAAGGTCAGTCCAAGCCCAGCCACTGGGGAGGTTTACCTGACGGAGGTTTTTAGGATAATGCACCAATTAGGGTACAGGGTTAGGAGCTTTCTGGCGGAGGACCCAACGGAGATATTTGGCGTAAACAGCAGGTGGGAGCTTGGAGTGGCTGAAAACATAATAAGACTTAGGATACTTCAGGAGTGGGCGCATAAGGGCAATACAATCCACCAGCCAGAGAGCATATGGATAGAACCCGATGTGGTCTT
Source organism: Aquificaceae bacterium (assembly GCA_025057455.1). Classification (GTDB taxonomy): domain Bacteria; phylum Aquificota; class Aquificia; order Aquificales; family Aquificaceae; genus Pampinifervens. The sequence goes on along the minus strand of JANWWY010000004.1, from coordinate 39,587 downwards.
AGAGGGAGATGTAGAGATATTCCCCGATGTTATGCTGAGGGGAAGCACAAGGCTTGGAAGGGGCGTGGTAGTTGGAAAGGGTAGCATTTTAGAAAATGCGGTGGTAGAGGACGGTGCTACTATAGAAGCCTACTCTGTTGTGAAAAACTCCCACATAAAGTCCCAGGCAATAGTTGGACCCTTTGCCCATGTGAGAGATGGAAGCCTAATAGGTGGTAAGAGCCACGTGGGTAACTTTGTGGAGGTAAAAAAATCCTTCTTAGGCATAGATGTAAAGGCTAAACATCTTAGCTACATAGGAGATGCTACCATTGAGGATGGTGTTAATGTGGGGGCTGGTGTTGTGTTCGCTAACTTTGACGGCAAAAGAAAACACTCAAGCTATGTGGGAAAGGGGGCTTTTATAGGTAGTAATTCCCTCATAGTTGCGCCGGTAAAAATTGGTAGCTACTCCTTCGTTGCCGGTGGTTCTGTGATTACCAAGGATGTGCCAGATGGAGACCTTGCCATAAGCAGGCCTGAATTAAGATTTTTGAAGGGTAAGGGCAAAGAAAAGCTTCTTGACTGAGCATTTGCAAAATGTTATAATGATAAAACTTGAGAGCCGGTAGCTCAGTCGGCAGAGCAACGGACTTTTAATCCGTGGGTCGCGGGTTCGACTCCCGCCCGGCTCATACTGCAAGCCTTTCAAGTTCTCTTCTCTTTATTATTTCTATGTATCCCCTTTCAGCGTTTATTATGCCTTGCTTTTTCCATTTGCTCATTACCCTTATGGTTGTTTCTACAGTGGTGCCCGTCATCTCCGCTATATCAAGCCTTGTTAGGGGGGCATCTATAACTATTACATCTTCGTATTTTTTACCTATACGGTCTGCTATCTCGAGCAAGACCTTTGCTATCCTTTCCTCCACCTTTCCACCCGCTATACTTTTTAGAGTCTCGTAGCTGTGGAGCAAAAGAGATGTAGCTTCGCAGGTCATCTTGACCGCTATGGCTGGTTGTTTTATGGCTAAGTTTATAAAATCCTTGTTGGATATATAAAGAGTTTTGCTGTCTATCATAGCCTTTGCAGTGTAGGTGTTTCTGGACATCCTCCTGCCCCACTCTATCCACCCAAATATGTCCCCAGGATATACAAGCCTTACTATGACTATCCTAGCGTCATGTGTCTCTTTTAGAAGCTTTATAAGTCCATCAATCAGTATGTAAACACCTGGCTCTGCCTCCTCCTCAAAGAAAAGGTATTCGTTCCTTTTAAACTCCCTTACCTGCATGTATTTGAGAGCTTCCTTTAGCTCTTCCTCTGAGAGGTCTTCAAAAAGATGAACCTTCTTGAGCATGTCAAGCTTTAGGTCCTGAGCCTGCCTTTCTCTAAAAGCTTCTTTTGCCATCCCTTACCTCCTACGGTTACTTGCGGTTCAAAAACCACATAATCGGTGTGAAAGGAAACCTTGTTTCTTCCACCAAAAGAGTGATTGTCCCCTATGGCTACATGCACAGTGCCGAGGATTTTTTCCGCCTCTAACACATTCTCAGCCTTCTTTGCCCTTGGGTTTGTTCCTACGCCAAATTCCGCAATCCTTCGGGCTTCGTCGTATTTTTTGAAAACCTCCTCAAGGTATTTTCTATAAGGGTCATAGCCCTCTATTTCTTCAACAACGCCATCCTTAAATTTCAAGGTGATGGGTCTTTCTAGCATTCTGTCTGGACCGTAAAGTATGGTTAACCTTCCAAAGGCAGAATCTTCCACCGGTGCTACAAAGGCTTCTCCTGCAGGTAGGTTTCCATACTGACCCTTTTTGTGAAAAAGACCAGTATCCGCTATACCTTGTCTGTTTTCAAGGGAAAACTCTAAGTCCGTTCCCTCTGCCTTTATGTGCACCCACTGAGCCTCTGAGAGTATGTCCGCCACGTCCACGCTCAAGCTTGCCACATAGTTCCAATCCACATTCATAGGACCAAGAAACATATCGGGTTCAAACAGGGGCATACTTATGTATCTACTACCGAAAACATTTGTAAGCATTTTCCTGTAAGAGGTGTGTGTAGTTGAATAGTAGGGAAATGCTATCACTACATGGGGAACCCTATCTGCGTAATTCTTAAGAACTTCAACGACCTCAGATTCAGAATACTCTTCCTTTAGAAGAACCTTGTCAAACAGCCCCCTTTCCTTGAGTTTTTCTATCGCCAAATCTCCAAAGGTTAACCTCCAAACCTCTTCTGGTGGTTCCTTGCCGTGCAAGCCCACAGACTCGTAAATAAAATACCTTACATCCGTAGCTACGGCTTTAGCCACGCTTAAAAACTCTTCCATCAAGTCCATTAGGTAGTCTTTCTCGTTGTCTGTTAGCAAAAGAAGACCTTCTTCCCTTTTAAGTCCAGCGTTCACGCTGTAAAGTCTGTGAATATGCTCTTCATACATGGCTCTTTATCATAAATTTATCCTCATTCATTTCATGGCAAGGGAAGTCTAAGCCCACCTAAGAGATACTTAAGGTCGTTGTCAGTAAACATCAGGCCAACGCCACCAAAGGCACCTCTGAACCTCGCATTTAGAAGGTCGTCACCCCCAACCTTTACATAAAGGGGTCCACTCACTTTGTAGTTTAGGGCTACCTGTAAATTGGGTTTTAAGTCTCTTTCATTGGGCCTGTCCTTTCTCCCAAAGTCCCATAGGTCGGAGGTAATGCTAAGTCTGTTGGAATAGAGCAGGTCCGCACCCACGCCACCAGTGGACTCTTTTAGCCCACCTCTTAGCACCAACTGTGTTCCAAAAAAGAAGGGAAAGATTCTGGCATACTGGAGTGTAATTTCAGGCTTGAACTCCTTCTTTATAACCGTCTGATTGGGAATGAACTCCTCTCTGTAGACCCTACCCCTTGAGTCGCCTACAACCTCAAGAAGGTAATACTTCTCCGCATCTGGTTGCAACCTCACCGTAAGCACGCCCTTTGAATCCCCAGCCCTGTAAACCTCCCCTCTAAAGCCTATGTAAAGGTTTGTCTTTTCCGCCACCTCACCGGCTTTTCCAAGGACCTTGGTGCCGGAGGCTATGTTTCTGTAAAGCTCTTCATCCTTTATGAGCTTACCGAGGGTTCCCTCTCCCTTCTCTATGTGCGCCAGTATGCGGTTGAGCCTTTCAGAGCTCTCTTTTAAGGATGCGGAAAGCTCTGACAAATTCCCAGTGGTTGCCCTTATATCCTGTCTGTTTTCCATTACGAGGGTGTTGAGGTTTTGAGACAGGTCGTTGAGGTTTTTAGAAAGGGTGGGAAGGGTAGTTTTCAGGTCCTGGCTAAGCTGTCTGATGTTCGCTACAGTATCCCTTATATCCTGACGGTTTTCCGTTGCTATGCCATCAAGATTTTTTGCCAGCCTGTCTATACTCTCTATGGTCTGAGGCAGGGTCCTGTTTAGGTTGTACGCTAAAAGGTTTATGTTATGGATGGCGCCCCGTAAGGCTTCTCTGTTTTCTAAGGCTATGAGGTTGAGGTTGTGGCTTAGAGCTTCGAGGTTTTGAACAACCCTTCTTATATCCTCTCTGTTTTCTGAAAGTATGAGCTGAAAGCTTTCCACCATGAGCCTCATGTTTTCAGAGGCGGTGGTCATTTCCTTTATGAGTTTGTCTGTATCCGCGTAGCCTAAGGATTTGGGCACTACGCCACCCTCTTCCAGAATACCAGCTTGAGGACTTCCCGGGTGTAGGTTCAGGTACTTATCTCCCATAAGACCAAGAGTGCCTATCTCAGCCTGTGCATCCCTGTAGAGCAATACATCCTTATCCAACTCGAAAACTACCTCCACCTTCCCATCCTTTAGGGAGACAGATTTAACTTTACCGCTCTTTATGCCAGCGACCCTCACTTCCGCACCTTCACTAAGTCCTGCCACATTGTCAAAGTAAACCCTATAGGTCTTCACCCCAGGCTTAAGGAAAGGCACCTCACCAAAGGTGATTATGAGGAAGGCAAAGCCAAGGGAAAACAGAAGGACAAGAAAACCCACCTTAGCTTCGTTAGAAAACTTCATGTCTTAATTATAGTCTCAAGCAAGCAAGGAGTGCCATAGGAGTAAGCCATCCCTATAGCCAAGAAGGTCTTCGCAAGCCCTTTCTGGATGAGGCATAAGACCAAAAACATTTCCCTCTTTGTTACACACGCCCGCTATATTTGCTACCGAGCCGTTGGGGTTTGAATCGGGACCAACCTTGCCCTCTTCATCGCAGTACCTTAAAACTATTTGTCCCCTTTCCTCCATAAGCTTGAGGTCTTCTTGTAGCACATAGTACCTGCCCTCTCCATGAGCTATAGGTAGTCTTATTACCTCACCCCTTTCAAACTTTTTCGTAAAGGGTAAGGAGCTGTTCTCCACCGTAAGGTAGACATCCTTGCAGAGAAATCTCATGCTCTCGTTCCTAAGAAGGGCTCCAGGAAGAAGATGAAGCTCTGTTAGTATTTGAAAGCCGTTGCATATACCCAGTACAAGGCCACCCCTTTGAGCAAATTCCACTATGGCGTTTCCAAGAGGCGTCTTGCTGGCAAGCACTCCAGCCCTAAGGTAGTCACCAAAGGAAAAACCCCCCGGTATAACCACACAGTCAAATCCAGAGAGCTTGTGGGTATGATGGTCAACAAACCTAACTTCCTGCCCTAAAAGGTCCCTTATGACGTAGTACGTATCATAATCACAGTTAGAACCCGGAAAAACGCAGACCGCAAACCTCATTCTATTATGTACTCCTCTACGAGAGGGTTAACTAAGTATTTTTCCGCTATGGCTCTTATGTCAGTACCCTCTTCCACATCCAGTTCCACGACTTTCCCTACCTTAACATCTCTAACAGGAAACCCCTCGTCCTGAAGCATTTCCTTAACAGCCCTACCTTCTGGGTCAAGGAGCCCTCTTCTTGGAAGTATAAGAACTCTTACCTTCATGATCGTGGGTATTATATCATTTTAGCACCATGGTTAAAATAGGCATTACCATAGGAGACCCTGCGGGTATTGGTCCAGAGCTTATATTGAAAATCTACAGACATTTTGACCCAAAGAAGGCTTACATCCTATACGGAGAAAAGAAAATATTAGAAGCCGCTAAAAGGGAGTTTGGGGTAGACCTTGAAGCCAAAGAAATATACACGGTGGAAGAAGTTAAAGGACCGGGCGTATACGTGGCGGACCTTGACATAAGCGAAACGGATAGACCTTTACCCTCCATAACCTCTGGGAAGGTAGCGGTGGCTTACTTAGGAAGGGCTGTAGTGGACGCTGTCTATGGAAAAATAGAAGGTCTTCTTACCATGCCCATAAACAAGTTTTGGGCAAAACTGGCTGGCTTTTCTTACGAAGGGCAAACTGAGTTTCTGGCTCAGGCATGTAATGTAAAAGACTATGCCATGCTCATGTATTCAGAAACTGTAAAGGTTGTTCCCCTTACGACGCACATACCTATAAGAGAAGTTCCAGAGAGGATAAAGACTGAAGCCATAATAAGAAAGGTTAAGCTTATACATAAGGAATTTATAAGGTTCTTTGGCAAAGAGCCAATAATTGGTGTTCTGGGTCTAAACCCCCATGCTGGGGACAAAGGTGCCATTGGAGATGAGGATGTAAGGGAAATCTCCCCAGCGGTAGAGAGCCTAAAGGCGGAAGGCTACAAGGTAGAGGGGCCCCTTTCTCCAGACAGTGCCTTTTTGAAAAGGGACTACGATGTGCACCTTTGCATGTATCACGACCAAGGTCTCATACCCTTTAAACTGCTTGCCTTCAAAGAAGGAGTAAACATGACCCTCGGACTTCCCTTCGTGCGAACATCACCAGACCACGGCGTAGCCTACGACATAGCGTGGAAAGGTATAGCGGACGAAACACCCTCGTTACACGCCCTAAAGCTTTGTGAGAACCTCGCCGAAAAGCTATGTCAATAAGAAAAAGGATATACCTTAGCCTTTTACTGTCTGTTATCTTAACTTTGCTTGTTTCTTTTTTATTGCTGTATCTCATATCTTCTCAGCTTATTGAAAAAAGAATCAACGAAACTTATTATCTTGTGTATAACAACTATAAAGAGATACTAAGGCTTGAAGAAAGAAACCTACAGCTTTTAACCGAAGATGCACCTTTATACGGAACTTACTACTATAAGAAAAAGATATCGGAGCTTGATTGTAAAGAAGTATCCTACTATAGGGTGCTACCCACAGGACCTTATTTCGGCATAAACAAGAGCTACCCAGATGGATGTTACTTTGTGGGCGTAAGCTTGGAAGAGATTCTAAAATTCGCGAATAATTTGATGGGTGTGGAATGGGTGGTCTACTATGAAAGAAAATTCTTGAAGGAAATTTTGGAAGTGCCACTCGATGCCTTCATGAAAGGGAAGATAGTTTTAGGTGATATAGTCGTAGACAAACTATCAAAGGATAAGCTACTTCTTATGCCATTAAATGTTAAGGGTTATACCCTTTACGGAAAGCCCTTTGAAAAAGCGTTACTCATGGAAATACCCTTCACCGACGCAGGAGGACTACCCGTAGGGAAGATAGTGCTTGTCAAGGATATCTCGGGCATATACAGGGAGGTTTACTTTGCATCCTTGGTGCTGGCTCTTTACTCTGTGTTCATGGCTTCGTTCTTAGCCTTCATACTTTTTAGGATAGTATCTCGACTAACGAGCAGGATAATATTCCTGAAAAATGTAACCGCACGCATAGAGAAAATGGACTTTTCTGTGATAGAAGCCCTTTCCAACTCTAAAGATAAATGCTTGGATGAAGTTTATGAACTAAAGAGTAGTGTGTATAACATGGCACTTAGTCTAAAATCCGCCTTTGAGGAGTTGGAGAAGAATCGAGAAGAGTTACAAAAGCTTGCCTACTATGACCCTCTTACTGAGCTCCCCAACAGGAGGTTTTTCTTTGACCATGCTACTTTTATTCTTGAGAACTCAAAGCGCTACGGTACTCCTCTTAGTTTACTTATGATGGATTTGGACCATTTTAAGAGTATAAACGATACTTATGGTCATGAGGCGGGAGATTTAGTTTTAAGGAGTTTCGCAGGCGTCTTAAAGAAAAGCATAAGGCAGTCGGACCTTCCAGCCAGGTTGGGGGGTGAGGAGTTTGTGCTTCTGATGCCCAACACGAACCTTCAGCAGGCAAGGATAGTGGCAGAGAGGTTAAGAAGTAATATCCAAAATACTGTAGTGTTGTATAACGGACAGGAGATTAAATTTACTGTGAGCGGTGGCCTTACCAGCTTTGTGCGAGGCATTGAAAGCGTAGACGAATTAATAAGGAGAGCTGACGAAGCCCTTTACAGAGCTAAAGAGTTAGGAAGGAATAGGGTAGAAACATATGAGCTTTATCAAAATATAGACACTTCGTGAGTTGGATTGGCAAGGGCTCTCAGCAGTCCAGCCCTAACCGCCCTTACAACTTCCTGACTGACCTTTCTTTCCCTAAACCTTATAAAATGGTGAAACAGAACACCACTGGCTTCAAGCCCCAAACCCCTATCTCTCATTATCTTTTCAGCCCAACTCCCTATGATTGTATTCCTTAAAAAGAGGTTACGAGCGTTGAGATTTCTCTTCCTCTCCAAACCCACAAACTGATAACCGCAGACACTACCTTCTCTTAGGAAAACCTTTACCAGTTTCCCGTCCCATTCAAGGCTAAAAGACTCTTCCGCATCTTCAAAAGTGCCACCGCTTCCGGCAGTTACACTTCTGGTCTTTACCGCATTGTAGTCTACAAGACCTGGATTTTTCACCTTTAAACCTGCCATGTTAAAGCCTGCTATGGCACCGCTTTGCTGTGCCGGTGGGAATAGGGCTATCCACCTATGGTTTCCCCATGCATCCATGCCCGAGCATATGTCTCCTGCTGCGTATACATCTGGGTCTGAGGTTTGTTGGTACTCGTTTACCAGTATACCTCCTACAACTCTACCCGTTGCTTCGTTTATATGCAGTTTTATGTCTGTATCCGCCACTAAGTTTGTTCTTGGTCTCACTCCCGTTGAGAGTATAACCATTTGTGCCTGTATAAACTTGCTCTTATCTGTCCCGTTTGGACGTATCTCTACAGCCTCCACCCATCCATCTTCGCCGTGAATGGCTACCACCTGATGATTCAGGTAAAAGTTAATCCCTTCCTCTTGCAGAGGTTTTACGTATTTATCGGCCATATACTTGTCAAGCATTCTGGGAAGCACCCTGTCAAAGAACTCCACTACATGCACCGTCAAACCCATGTGCCTAAGCGTCTCCGCATCCTCTATGCCTATGGGTCCTGCCCCCACTATGACCACGCTCTTTACTTTACCAGAGATTATCCAATCCCTTATTTTCCTGGCATCGTAGAGATTTTTGGCGGTGGTAACACCACCGAGTTCTACACCTGGTAAGGGAGGGATAAAGGCATAAGCTCCAGCAGCCAAAAGGCATTTGTCGTAATGGATTTCTTCCCCACCCCTTACTATCACCACCTTCCTTTTGTTGTCTATTCCCACAACTTCTTTTTTTGGTCTAAAGTCTACCTTGTACTTTTGGTAAAACTCAAAGCCACCTTTGTAGAAGAGCGCCTCCTCAGATATGTCCCCCCTAATAACGTTTTCCATGCAATTGGGTGCGTATGTGGGAAATTCTTCATCTGAAAGCACAATTATTTCTGAATGTGTATCCACACTGCGAAAGGCTTCTATAGCACTGGCTGCAGCCGGTCCATTTCCAACGATTACCACACGCATAACTATCCGCCCAGCTTAAGTATGTATTCTACGCATGTCCTCACACCATAGCCACTTCCACCCTTTGAGTAGTAAGAGAACTCCTCCCTAAAATGAGCTGGACCTGCTATGTCTATATGAGCCCACTTTATGCCTTCCCCTACAAACTCCTCCAAAAACATAGCTGCAGTTATGGCACCGCCGTAGCGACCGCCTGAGTTGAGAAGGTCACCCTCTCCCTTCTTTATTTTTTCTCTTAGCTTCTTGTCATCCATGGGAAGCCTCCACATTCTTTCGCCAGTGAGCCTGGAAATGCACAGAAGCTCCTCTCCCAAGCCTTCGTCGTTGGTAAAGAGACCTGCGGTGTATTCACCAAGAGCCACCATACAGGCACCTGTTAGAGTTGCCATGTCTATGATAGTGGAGACGCCAAGGTTTGAAGCATAAGAAAGGGCATCCGCGAGAGTTACCCTACCTTCTGCGTCCGTGTTGTCTATCTCTATGGTTTTTCCGTTCATAGCCCTTATTATGTCGTCTGGTCTGTAGGCTGTCCCGCTGGGCATATTCTCTGCAGCTCCGAAGATACCATGTACTTCCACCTGCGGCTTTAGCTGTGCGATAGCTTTCATAATGCCTATGACCGCACAGGCTCCAGACTTGTCCATTTTCATAGTTCTCATGTAGTCTCCCGTCTTTATGTTAAGACCTCCGCTATCAAAGGTAAGACCCTTACCCACTATGGCTATCTTATCTTTGGGCTCTCCCTGCGGTCTGTAAACCATATGGACGAACCTCGGTGGCGTGGCAGAGCCTTTGCCTACATTCCAGAGAGCTTGCATGCCCATTTCCTGGATTTGTTTCTCATCGTATACAGTGCATTCAAGACCGTGCTCTTGGGCTACGCTTTGTGCTATCTGTGCGAGAGTTATGGGGTTTATTACGTTGCCCGGCTCGTTAACAAGGTCTCTGGTAAAGTTTTGAGCTCCCGCAAGAATCTCCCCTACCCTTACTGCCTCTTCGTTCGCACCGTAGACATGTACCTCTTCCAACATATGAACTTCTTCTTCCTTCTTTGTCTTGTACTTGTCAAAGCGATACGCGCCCAGGATTAGTCCCTCGGTTACAGCCTTACTAAGCCTGTAGTCTAACTGCCCTGCGTATACGTACAGCTTTTTCACCCCGTCCTTTCTCGCCCTTTTGGCTACAAGCCCAGAGGCTGTTCTGTATGCGTCCTCTCCCGCTTTATCCCTTTTGCCCAACCCAGCTACATAAAAGACTCTTACTTTCTCGTCTACCAAAAGACTGAGCTTGCTAAGGCTTTCCTCTTTGCCTTTGAAATTTTCCGCTGAGAGTAGCTTTTCTAACTTTTCCTTCAGACTGCCAAGAAAGTCAAGATTTTCCTTACTGTCTTCAAAAACAAAGATAGCAACAGGTTCTTCTATCTCTTCCGCTTTAAACGCAAGTGGCTTTACTTGCATTCCGCACCTCCTTTATTCTTCTTCTTGAGGAAGGCTTTCTCTCTTCATGGCTACCTTCCCAGTTCTTGCCATTTCCTTTATTCCAAAGGGTCTTACAAGCTCCACAAAGGCGTTTATTTTATCCTCTGTGCCCGTTATCTCCACAGTATAGGTTTCCGGTGATACATCTACCACCTTTGCTCTAAAAATTTCCACCAGCCTGAGGACTTCATCCCTTGCTCTTGGCGTTGCCGTGTGCACCTTTATGAGGGCAAGTTCTCTTTCCACATGTGGCACGTCTGTGAGGTCTTTTACCTTTAGGGTATCTATGAGCTTTCTGAGCTGTTTTACCACCTGGTCTATGACCACATCGTCGCCTATTACCTCAAGGGTCATTCTGGATATGCCCTTCTCGTGGGTTTCCCCCACAGAGAGACCCTCTATGTTGTAGCCCTTTCCTGCTATCAGGGTTGCTATGCGTGCCAAAACACCAAGCTCGTTAAGAACAGTAAGGGTTATTATGTGCTTGCGAACTTCTCCCTTTCTTACCTCTCTAAAAAGAGGAGATTTTACTGTGTTGAGTCCTGCACCCGATAAAGTGTCAGCCATGGAACACCTCCTTCTATCCTACCAAATACATGGTCTCCGCTTCCACGGACCTTTTGCCATCTTCCAGTATCATGTCCCTGTAAGATTTGCCAGCTGGCACCATCGGTAAAACATTTTCCTCTCTATCTACGTGGAAATCCATAATGACTGGCCTATCCTGAATCTTCAGGGCTTCCTCTATTATCTCTCTCACGTGGGAAGGCTTCTCCGCTCTAAAGCCCACAGCACCGCACGCCTCCGCCAGCTTTACAAAATCTGGTTGGACAGAAAGGTCAACCTCCGAGTACCTCCTGTCGTAGAAAAGCTCCTGCCACTGACGGACCATACCAAGATAGCCGTTGTTTATTATGGCTACCTTTACGGGCACCTTGTACTGTACTGCGGTCACTAATTCCTGCATGGTCATCATAAAGGAACCATCACCGTCTATAACGAACACTTCCTTGTCTGGCCTACCTAATTTTGCACCTATGCCAGAAGGGAAGCCAAAACCCATAGTTCCAAGACCACCCGAGTTTATAAACTGTCTTGGGAAGGAATACTTGTAGAACATGGCTGTCCACATTTGGTGTTGACCAACCCCCGTAGTTATTATTGCCTCACCCTTCGTGGCTTCGTATATCTGCTCTATAACGTATTGAGGTTTTATAACCTTTTCAGATTTTACGTAGCTCAGAGGGTGTCTTTTCTTCCATGCTTCTATCTGCTCAATCCATTTTTGCCTTTCTTCCGCATGCAGTATCTTACCTCCTTCTCTTTTTAGTTCCTCTATGATCTTCCTTAACACTATTTTCACATCCCCCACTATAGGTACGTCAACCACTATGTTTTTGGATATGGAGGCTGGGTCTATGTCTATGTGTATAATTTTGGCCTGTGGTGCAAACTCTTCCACCTTGCCAGTTACCCTGTCGTCAAATCTTGCACCCACCGCTATAAGAAGGTCGCAGTTGTAAACCGCCATGTTAGCATAATAGGTGCCGTGCATGCCCAGCATGTGAAGAGCCAAGGGATGAAGCTCTGGAAAGGCACCCTTGCCCATGTTGGTAGTGGTAACGGGTATTTTCATCATTTCTGAGAGCTCCACAAGCTCCCTCTGAGCCTCCGCATGGACCGCTCCACCACCCACGTAAAGGACTGGTCTCTTGGCCTCCATAATTAGCCTTACAGCCTTCTTTATCTGCTGAGGGTTGCCCTCTAAGTGTGGCCTATAGCCGGGCAAAGATTCTTTTACCGCTTCTGAGGAGGGAATTTTTACGTCGCTCAGCTTCTGAGTTATATCCTTTGGAATGTCTACCAGCACAGGTCCCGGTCTTCCCGTCCTCGCTATGTAGAATGCCTGACGGAGCACAAGTGGCAGTTCTTCTATACTTTTCACTAAAAAGTTATGTTTTGTGATAGGCCTTGTTATACCAACTATATCCACTTCCTGAAAAGCATCGTTGCCTATGAGATGTGTGGGAACCTGACCTGTTATGAACACCACTGGCACCGAGTCCATGTAAGCATCCGCAATGGCGGTTACCAGATTGGTGGCTCCTGGACCGGATGTAGACATGGCAACTCCTACCTTTCCAGTAGCCTTTGCATACCCTTCCGCCATATGACCAGCTCCTTGCTCGTGCCTTGCAAGTATGTGCCTTATAGAGCCATCCCTGTAGAGTGCATCGTAGACTTCCATTATGGCACCACCAGGATGACCGAATACAAACTCCACGCCCTCTTCCTTTAATACCTCTATTACAATGTCCGCACCCTTTCTTGGCATTTTAAACCTCCAAAGCAAATCGTGAAAGTATAAAATATACGCATTTCTTTAAAATTTGGTTAAGTTTTCTTAGTGTGGAGTGTATGTGCATATGCTTAAATAAGCATTTCTAATAATTATATGAAAAAAAACTTATTGACCTGCTTATCCTTTAAGAATTATGATTTTATTCAAGGATTTTTTAGCAAGGGAGGTAAGAAATGGTTACAAGGCGCGACCTTTTAAAGTCCGCAGGATTAGGAGCTCTGGCTCTTGGTTTTTCATCTCAGCCGGTTTTTGCTGCGGGTGAAAAGATAGTTAAAATGGAGGCTCTTATGCCACCCCCCAAGGGCAACAGAGTAGTCGTGTGCGGTGGTGGATGGGCAGGTCTCACGGTGGCAAAATACCTGAAAAGGGAAAACCCCAACATAGACGTAGTCCTTATAGAGCAAAGGCCCAATTTCTTCTCTTGCCCCATATCTAACCCTTGGCTTGCCAACCTTGTGAACTTAGACTTTATTTCTTACGATTACAACCAGCCAGCGGCTAAGTACGGCTACAGGTTTGTAAACGATAGAATCATAGCCATAGAAAGGGACAGGAGGAGGGTGTACACAACAAAAGGTTATATAGAGTACAACTACTTGGTGCTTGCACCCGGTATAAGGTATAACTATGCACCTTGGTTTGGGGACAATCAGGAACTTATAAGGTACACAAAGTTAAACTATCCACCTGCCTACATACCTGGCTCCGAGCACTTGGCACTTAAGAGAAAAATATGGGAGTTTGAAGAAGGCGACTTTGTCATAACCGTGCCACCGGGTGCTTACAGGTGTCCACCAGCACCCTACGAGAGGGCTTGCATGGTAGCAGAGGTCTTCAAGAGGAACAAGGTAAAAGGCAGGGTCATAATCCTTGACCCCAAGGATGACATAGCACCCAAAGGTCCTGGCTTTAGGATGGCATACGAACAAGTTTACCTGGGCATAGTGGAGGTGGTTACCAAGGCATCCATAAAGGAAATAGACCCAATGAAAAAGGTAATAAAGACAACCGCCGGAGATTTTAAGTTTGCGGATGCTAACATAATCCCACCACAGCAAGCTGGTGAGTTGGTGTGGATGGCAGACCTCATAGCAAAGGACAAGGAAGGAAAGCCCACAGGCTGGGCAGACCAAGACCCGCTTACCTTCCAGGCAAAGGCGGACCCCAACGTCTTCCTCTTAGGTGATGTAATTTCTCCTGCTTTGGGTGTAGCCTATCCAAAGAGCGGTCATCATGCAAACTCCCAGGGCAAAATAGTGGCAAAGATAATAGCCTCAAGGATAGCGGGCAAAGAAATAAAGCCCGGAAGCCTCATGCCAGAGAACGTCTGCTACTCTATGGTAAACGGCTCTCCTCAAGAAGCCATAGTCATAAGTGTCAACTACGAATATAACGAAAAGGAAAACAAGATAACGCCAAGGGCAAGAACCATCAACGACAGGTCAGAGGCTCTGGCAAAGTCCACCTACGAATGGGCAAGGGCTATGTACAGGGATATGTTCTCCTAAAGCGGTTTGGGGAGGTGCACCTCCCCGTTGCAACACATGATGCATAGAGAAACACCCAGAAAAATCCTTAGAAAGGCCTTTCAAGGCTTTCTGATTGGCATATTACTTGCAGAGGATAAGAAAAAGCTGTAAGATATAGAAGAGAGGTGAATGAGATGGATAGAAGAGACTTTATAATGACATGTGGAACCATGGCGGTAGCCTCTATGTTGGAACCCTCTTTATTTTCTCGGGTGCTTGCCCAGCAGCAGGATGGCATGTTTCAGGCATACAAAAAAGCCCTTTTGGTAAAACCGGACGGTACGCCCATAAAGGAAGAGGATATAAAACCTCATGTTAACTATGTTTTTTTCTACCCATATGCCTCAACCCCCTGTTATTTGATAAACCTTGGTGAGACCATCCCTCCAGTAGATGTAAAACTAAAGGATGGTAAGAGCTACAAGTGGATGGGTGGCATAGGCTCTAAAAAAAGCATCGTAGCCTATTCAGCCATATGCGCCCACCAGTGGAGCTATCCAACACCTCAGTACTCTTTTATAAACTATTACCCACCAGACAAGCCATCCGAGACTACCAAAAAAGCCGGCATAATCCAGTGCTGTGCCCACCTTGCCCTCTATGACCCAAAACAGGGTGGTAGCGTAATAGACGGTCCTGCAGACTTTCCCCTTGCCTCCATAGTATTACAGGAAGAGGGAGGAAGATTTTTCGCAACAGGTGTACTCGGAAAAGACCAGTTTCAACAGTTCTTTGACAACTTCAGAACTGAACTAAGACAACAGTATGGCTCTACCGCAAAAGCCAGAGAACTTGTAGATAAATGCATTGTTATGGAGGTGGATAAATATGTCCAAGCAGTGGTTAAGTGTTAACAGGAGGGAGCTTTTATCTGGTGCAGTAGCGGTAGGTCTTAGTGCGCCCCTTTTAGCCTACTCAGTACCTCAAAAAAGGCAGAAGGCTCAGGTGGTAGTGGTAGGTGGTGGCTACGGCGGTGTAACTACCGCCAAATATCTTAAAAGGGAAAACCCAAACCTTGATGTGGTGCTCATTGAGGAAAGACCCTTCTTCATGTCCTGTCCCATGTCCAACCACTTTCTTGCTGGTCTTATGGAGCTTTCATCCCTCTGCTTTTCCTACAATGTGTTAGAGGTCAAACACGGTGTAAGGGTGATAAACGATAAGGTTCTTGGTGTGGAGCTTGACAAAAGGGTTGTAAGAACGTCCTCTGGCTACATAGCCTACGACTACCTCGTGCTCTCTCCCGGCATAGACTATGACATAGAGGACAAACCTTTTTACAGAGATTCACTAATTTACAACCCGCCAGCCTTTAAGCCAGGCTCCGAGCACATATACCTAAGAAGGCTAATTGAGGATTTTGAGGGTGGGGATATTGTTATAAGCGTGCCTACCCCACCTTTCAGATGCCCTCCGGCACCCTATGAGCGTGCAGCCCTTATAGCCAGCATGATAAAGAGAAACAAACTGAAAGCTCATATGTATTTTATAGATGCCAACGAAAGACCAATAATAAACTCTGAAGGCTTTCTCTCCGCATACTATGACCTTTATAGGGATGTTGCTACCTACATAACTTCTGCCCAAGTCAGGGACATTGACGTTCATAAGAAGGTTGTAAGAACCTCCCACGGGGAATTTAAGTATGACATTGCCAACATAATACCGCCCATGAGGGCAAGCAAACTATTAGACGAGGCTGGGCTTCTCAAAAGAGGTCAGAAGTGGGTAGAAGTAAACCCGCTAACTTTTGAAACTTCGGTTAAGAATGTTTTCGTGATAGGTGATGCTTCCCAAAGCTATCTACCTAAGAGTGGATACGCAGCACATTCGGAAGGTAAGTTAATAGCCAAGATAATAAACGCAAGGATAAGGGGTAAAGAAGTCAAGGAAGAATACCTACAGATGATTTGCTATGCTATGGTAAGCGATAAAGAGGCTATAATGACGGAAACAGCTTTCAGGTACGATGCGGTAAGCAAAAGGTTCATACCCACCTACAGAGAAGACAATCAGAGGAAGGAAAGCACCGCAAAGAGGTATGATGAGTGGGCAAGAGGTCTCTGGAGAGACCTCTTTGGTTAAAACTCTTTGAGCATACCCTTTACCTTGTCCTCCCAGCTCGGGTGGACGAGGGTAGCCTTTCTAAGTCTTCTTTTTCTGTCCTTTGCTTTGTGTGTGTTGTAGTGGGCACCACCAGCTTTTTGCCTTTTGATTTTTCCCGTAGCTGTTATCTTAAACCTCTTTTTTGCTGACCTGTTGGTTTTCATCTTTACCTTCGCCATTTTCAAACCTCCAACCGCTATTATAACACACTTTAACAGTTGAGAAGTTCTTTCAAGTCCTTTTCCAACTCCCTGTATACGCCCAACTTTATTCTGTATATTTTGCCCTCCTTATCTAAAAGGTAAGAGGTGGGAAACCCCATAAGTTTTAACTCTCTTTCTAAGTCACCCGAGGGACGCACCACTCTAAAGGAATAAGGGTTTTCTCTGAGAAACTTTTCAAAAGCCCCATCTGAACTATCCATGTTTACAGCCAGAACTTCAAAACCCCTATCTTTACACCTTCTGTATTCCCTTTCAAAGAGAGGCATTTCTTCCTTGCACGGAGGGCACCACGTTGCCCAGAAGTTGACCAGAACCACTTTTCCACGAAAATCTGACAACTTTATGTCTTTTCCGTCGGAGGTTTTAAAGGTGAAATCTGGCAAAGACTGTTCCACTGGTGGTTTGTAGGAACTTTGGAGGATATCTTCCTGCTTTTGTCTGAGTCCGAAAAACAGGAGCATTAGCAAAAGCACGCCGGCGAGAAGGTAGGGAATGTACTTCATGGATTACTAATTTATCGGAGAGCTAAACCTTTTCAAGTGGTGTATTCTGAGTTTATCCTAATGTAATCGTAAGTAAGGTCTGAGCTATAGTAGGTCCAACTTTCTTTGCCTTCCATAAGGTCAACAACTATGTCTACTTCTGTGGATTCCTGCAAGTATTTTCTGGCTTCCTCCACAGCCCTTGGGTGTACCTTTCCATCGTAGAGGAGGTGGTTACCTACGTAAACCTTTAGTTTAAACTGGTCTATGGGAAAGGGTGTGGAGCCAGCTGCTGCCACGATTCTACCCCAATTGGGGTCCTTCCCAAAGATGGCGGTTTTTACAAGGTTTGATGTGGCAATGGACTGAGCTATAAGCCTTGCCTTGAGCTTTATGGATGCGTGCTTGACCGTGACCTTTATGACCCTTGTAGCCCCTTCGCCATCCTGGACAATCTTTTTTGCCAAGTTTAAGGATACCTCTTCCACCGCTTGTCTTACCTTCTGAACATCCTCTTCTTTGTATACGCCGAGGCTTATTAGCCCAAAGCTATCGTTGGTGCTGGTGCAGGCATCTACGCTTATGGAATTGAAAGTGCTTTCTGTAACCTCTCTATGAAGCATCTCCAGGACATCAACGCTTAGGTCCGCATTTGTGAATAGGAAGGCTAACATGGTGCCCATGTTGGGATGTATCATACCTGCACCTTTTGCAAAACCAAATACTTCAAGCTTGTCCTTTTTAACAAAATCGTACTTAGGGAATCTGTCTGTGGTGGATATGACCTCGCTTGCCCTCTTTAGGTCTAAGGGTTCAAGAACTTCACAGGCTGAATCTATGGCGGAGAGCACATCCCCTATAGGCATGGGCTTGCCTATCACACCCGTTGAAAAGACGAGCACCTCATCCTCCTCCAGTTCCAACCTTTCAACAACCTTTTTAGCCATAAGCTCTGCGTGTAAAAGCCCATCCTTGCCCACGCCACAGTTGGCATTTCCGCTGTTTATAACCAGAGCTCTTACTTTACCTTTAAAGATGCTTTGAGAGTACAGCACGCTTGCGGACTTAAAGTGATTTCCCGTAAATACAAAGGATGCATTGCATGTTTTAGGCAAAAGCACCACAAGGATGTCAGGCTTACCACCGGATTTTAGCCCCGCCCTTCCAACTCCCATCAAAATATCCATGGTAAAATTCTACCACACACCTCCCAATCTTCTGAGCCTTTCCCTTGCGTCCTCTGCCCAAGATGCCTTTCCCTGTGAGAGTTCTAAGGCTGTTTTGTAATGCTCTATTGCTTTGGCTATCTGACCAAGAGCTTCATAGTTTCTACCAAGATAGTAGTGGGTGGAGGCATGGTCTGGAATAAGTTGGTTTGCCTTTTGTAGGTACTGGAGGGATTCCTGATAATCCCTTTGGAAAAACTTTACATAACCATGAACGTAATTGGTAAGGAAAACGTGGGGCATCACACCAAGTGCCAACCTTGAGCTTCTTTCCGCCTCCAGAAGCCTGTTTTCTGTAGCAAGTATGTAGGCCATGTAAGCCCTTGCCACATAATTATCTGGATAGAGTTCCAAGGCTCTCTGAAAGTGTTCGAGGGCAGTCCTATAGTTTCTGTCGCCGAAGGCTTTTTTACCCCTATCAAACAGTTCAAAGGAGGGTTGTGTTTTAAGCAGTTTAGCCTTTATCGTTTGAAAGTCTTGTGTATCTGTAACAAGTGACCCATGCGGTTTCAACCTTTCTATTTCCCTTTTTACCTCCGCTATTCTGCTGTCTGGGAGGGGGTGCGTAGAGAGCCACTCTGGCGGTCTTCCTCCTCTTTCCATAGACTTAAAAAGCTCAAAGACCCTTACCATACCCAATGGGTCATAGCCCGCTCTATAGACATAGACTATACCGTACCTGTCCGCCTCTCTTTCCTGGTCCCTGCTAAACTTTAGTGCAAGAAGTCCTGCACCTATCTGACCGAACTGTAGGAGAGCTCTACCGTAGGGTTTGTCCCCCAAAAGAAAAGAACCAAGGTTAAGTAGTAAGCTAAGACCAAATTGCTTTTCTAAGAACCTTGCATGATGCCTTGCGTTTATATGTCCCAACTCGTGAGAGAGCACCGCTGCCAGCTCGCTTTCCGAACCAAGCCTTGAAAGCAAAGACCTCGTAATCATCACAGGTCCACCGGGCAGGGCAAAGGCGTTTATCTGGGAAGAGTTGACCACATAAAACTGGTAGGGAAGCTTCCTCTCTACCCCTCTGGCAAGAAAATTTCCCAAATTTCTCACGTAATTTTGAACATCCTTGTCCGGATACAGACCGTCAAACTCTTCTATTGCATAGGGCACGTACGCTTTTCCTATTTCTATTTCCTTTTCTTCCGGTAGAAGGTTTAGAAAAGTGCTTCCCCTTGAAGCAACAGCACAAGAGGGAAGATAAATACCCGTAGCCAAAAGGCACGCTGATTTTAAGAATGTCCTTCTGCTAACCATTTAAGTATAGAATATAAGCTATGTGAAAATTTCTTGCCTTAGCTTCAACAGTATCTCATTTATCAAAAGCATACCCCTTTTGTTTAGCTTTAGCTTCCCCTTTTCTTCTGTAAAAAATTCCTCCAATCCCTCTGGTAGCTGTGGTATGAGGTTTTTATCCACCCCCAAACTTGTCCTAAGTGCCACAAAGATGTAGTCGTATATCTTTTCTTTGTCTTTTAGCTTTTCCCAATATTCTATGGGTTTTTGTTCTTGTTTTACCTTGTGTATGTAGAGCTTTATGTTTCTTGTGTTCCCGAACCTTTCATTTTGGACAAAGCTCCAAGCGGATACGCCAAGCCCGAAAAATTCTTCGTGAGTCCAGTAAATAAGATTGTGTTTGCATTCAAAGCCCGGAAGAGCAAAATTGGAGATTTCGTAGTGCAAAAAGCCCATAGATTCTAAACTCTCGCATATTAGTTGATACATATCTGCAAGCGTATCCTGGTCTGGCAAGGAAAGAAGACCCCTTTGGTAAAGTTGTCCAAACTGCGTATCTTCGTAGGGTGTAAGCAGGTAGAAGGAAACATGACTTACCCCCAAGCAACTCAAGATTTCAATCTCTTCTCTTAACTCTTCAAGTCCCTGCCCCGGATAGCCGTATATTAGGTCTATGTTTATGTTTTCAAAACCCGCCTTCTGGGCGTTTTTTATGCTCATTATGGCGTCCCTGACGCTGTGTTTTCGACCCAGTGTTTTCAAGCCTTCTTCTCTTAGGCTCTGGACGCCTATGCTAACTCTGTTAAAGCCCAAACTCCTTAGAATTCTAAAGTCTTCAAGACCATAGCTTTCAGGATTACACTCTATGGTAACCTCTTCCACACGGGATAAATCCACCAGGGTAGAAAGCCCGCCGAGAAACTTTTCATATAGGACGGGGCTCACAGAAGATGGTGTCCCACCACCAAAGTATAGGGTCTTTAGGTAAAAGTTGAGGTCTTGGTACAAGGACAGCTCCTTCAAAAGCAAAGAAAAGTACTCCTCATGACCCACGGGGGCATCCACAACAGAAACAAAATCACAGTAAGGGCACTTGTAAGAGCAAAAGGGCACGTGAAAGTATAGACCCTTAACCATCTTCAAACTTTATAGGTCTGCTCCTGTAGTCCCTTATGATGGAAAGGGCTAAACCTAAAAGCACAGAGAAGGTAAGTATGCTACTACCGCCGTAGCTAACAAAGGGTAGGGGTATTCCTACCACCGGAGCCCAACCCATAGTCATGAGAAGGTTAACGCAAGTTTGAAACATCCAAAGTCCTGCAAAGGTGGCAAGATAGACTTTCTCCAACCTGTTAGGTATTCGTATTGCGTAGGTCATAAGCCTGTGGAAAATGGTCAAGACTGCCAGTACCAAGAGCATTCCACCCAAGAAACCCCATTCTTCTGATAGGACGGAGAATATAAAATCGGTGTGCTTCTCTGGCAGGAATAGGAGATGAGACTGCGTGCCTTCCAATAGACCTTTTCCCAGAAAGCCACCAGAACCTACCGCTATCATAGATTGAATAAGCTGGTATCCTGTGCCGTGGTAATCTTCATAAGGGTCTACAACTGCCAAGATGCGATCCTTCTGATAATCCTTTAGCAGATGCCAAAGAACGGGCGAAGATAGCAAAAGAATAACACCGCTCAGCACAAAGTACCTTATAGGGACACCCCAGAAAAAGAGCAAAAGGCTAAACACAACACCATAAGTTATGGTCGTGCCCAAGTCTGGTTGTGTTAGAGTAAGCAAAGAAGGCACCGCAAATCCTGTAATGAGTATTATGCTTTCCTTGCTGAAGACTCTCTTCGTATGGCTGAGAGTATACAGGGAGAACATCAGTAGCGAAAACTTGAAAAACTCCGAGGGTTGTATGTTAACCGGTCCCAAGTCAAGCCACCTTTTTGCACCGTAAACGGTTTTTCCCAATAGGGGCACAAGTGCGAGAAGAAACAGGTTTAAGGAATATATTGCAGGTGAAAGGTCGTAGAACCTTACAAAGCTCAACCTTGAGAGAAGAAGCATGATAAACCCACCAACAGCAAGGTAGAGGAGCTGTTTTATAAAAAGAGAGGATACACCCCCTTTATATGTGGCACTGTAAACACCCAAAAGCCCAAGAAGGAAAAGCAAAAAAAGGGCAAAAACCATGTATGGGTCATACTCAGAAATAAACTCTTTAAGTGACTTCTTCATAGTATAAAAGTCTTCCACACGAGGGGCAGGCTACCACTTCCCCCGATATAACCCTTGAGTAAAGAGCGGAGGGCAACTTTGTGCCACAGCCGGTGCACGCCCCAAGGGAATCCACGGGTAATATTGCAGGTATTCCGTACTTTTTCTTTAAGGCTTGGTATTCCCTTAAAATATCTTCCTCTGTAGATTCTTTTAGGGTTTTCAGGATGTTCTCCAATTCTGCGAGCCTGTCTTGAAGCCTTGACTGTGAATACCTTATGTCTTGCAGTTCCTCTTCAAGGTTTTGCAATTCCTTTACCACCTTTTTGCTATCCTTTTCCTGCTCCAAACTTTTTAGTTCTTCCTCCAGATTCTTTAAACTTCTTGTGAGCTTTATAACACAATCTTCGTTCTTAGCTTTTTCCCTAAGTAGAGCCTTGTATTCTTCTACCTTTCTTACAGAGTTTAACCTCTCTTCAGCAATCTTTGTTTTTCGCTTGCATTCCTCTATTAACTCTCTATGATTTTTCATTTCCCTTTTTATCTCCTCAATCCTTTTTAATATGGACTCCCTCCTTTCTTTGATTTTCCCCATATTCCCTAAAATATCTTCAGCCTGATTTTGTAGCCTTTGTATTGAATCCTTTGTCCTTTGTATTTCCAATTCTACCTGTTGAATGCGTAGCATTTTGTGGAACTTATCGGACCTCACAAAGAATATAATATAAGCCATGCTTGACCTTTTGATAAAGTCCGCATACTTACCAGAGAAAGGAAGACCTGTGGATGTAGGAATAAGGGATGGTATTATAGTAGACATATCCGCAAACATTCAGCAAGAGGCAAAATACACCATACACGCAAATGGGAAAATAATCTTTCCCTCCTTTGCCAACATGCATACGCACATATCCATGAGCCTTTTGAGAGGCTTAGGTGCGGACCTGCCCCTTATGGACTGGCTTCAGAAGGTTATATGGGTTTTGGAAGGTGAGTTTGTCTCACCTGAGTTTGTGAGGGATGGAGCCCTAATAGGCGTGGCGGAAGCCATAAGGTCTGGAACTACCCTCTTTATGGATATGTACTTTTTTGAGGAAGCTGTGGCAGAAGTTGCCAAAGAGGCGGGCATAAGGGCAGGGCTTGGTTTTGGCATCCTTGACTTTCCTACTAAGGTTGCAAAAAGCCCAGAGGAATACTTAAAAAGGGCAAAGGATTTTATAAGAACCTTCAAGGGTGAAGACCTCCTTTTTCCCGTGCTCTGTCCCCATGCGGTCTATACATGTTCCCCAGAGACGCTAAAAAAAGCTCTTGAGCTTGCCCAAGAAGAAGATGTATACATTCATACCCACACCGCAGAAACACAGCAAGAAGTAGAAGCCTCCGTTGAAAACTTTGGCAAAAGGCCAGTAGAGCATCTTAATAGCCTTGGGCTTTTAACAGAAAAAACGCTTATGGCACACGTAGTCTGGACTACGCAGGAAGAAAGACAACTTATAAAAGAAAGCGGTGCAAAGGTGCTACACTGTCCAGAGAGCAACCTAAAGTTAGCATCCGGCATAGCACCCATAAGTGACTACGTAAAGGCTGGGATACATGTATGCCTTGGGACGGATGGTCCCGCTTCCAACGACAATCTTGACATGCTTGAGGAGCTCAGCCTCATGGTAAAGCTACAAAAGGGTGCAAACCTCGATGCAAGGTCAATGGACGCAAAAACAGCCTTAAAGATAGCCACCGAGGAAGGTTTTAGAGCTGTAAACATAAAGGCTGGAAAGATTGAGGTGGGATACGAGGCAGACCTAATTCTTCTTGACCCAACGGGTCCACACATGCAACCCCTTTACGACCCCATAGCTCAACTGGTGTACTCCGCAAAATCCTCAGACATAGACACGGTAATATGCAAAGGAAGGGTTCTTATGGAAAAGAGAGAGCTAAAAACCATAGATTACCAGGAGGTGCTGTTTATTGCCCAAAAGTGGAAGGAGAGGATAGAGAACTTTTTAAGGCATAGAATTTATACATGACGGGGTGTGGCTCAGGTGGCAGAGCGCCTGCTTCGGGAGCAGGAGGTCAGGGGTTCAAGTCCCCTCACCCCGATGTAGGAGAATTCTTATATGCTTAAATAAACAGGTTTAATACTCCATATAAGCACTTTTTACATACCTTACGAGGGGGAGAAAGTAAAATCTACTCAAAAGGTGGAGGTGTAGAAAATGAAAAGTTTGATACCTTTCGCACTCATAAGCGTGGCTTTTGCCCAGCCCGTTATAGACCCACCCTTTGCGGACAGATTGTTTCCCTACGTAAAGTATGGAGAGGTATGGACTGGCACGCCAGCAGTAATAAGAGACGCAACTGTGCCCAACACCTTTGTAGTCTACGGCTTAAAAGAGGACCCTGAAGTGGTAGCCCTTGCGGGCAGGATAGCTTATTACTTAGGTCAGTGGACGGAGGACATAGGTTTTACCGCAGAGGATGTAAGGCAGTCAAGAATGCCAGAACTTCTCGTGAGCGACCAGAGAGTTAAAAACATAGAATACCAAAACCTGATAGTGGTAGGGACTAACAATGATTTAGTAAAGGAATTAGGTTTAAGCTTTGACAAACCTACGGTAAAACTGGTGCAGAAAGATGGCAAACAAATATTAGTAGTAGGCGGTGCCAACAAAGAACAAGTAATACAAGCGGGTAGGTATTTAGCGGATGTAAGGTTAAATTTTAAGGCAGGAGCGTACAGAACCTTCTTTGCCTTCGTTGCTCTAAGAGGGTACGTAGAAAAGGGTGAGTTTGACTCCGCTCTTAGGCTCGTAAGGAGTCCTATGGGACTGTCCGCATGCGGTAAAAACATGGCTCTGGCTGGTCCTATGGTAGCTCAATGGGGTGAAGACCTAAAGGCGGTAGTAAGACATAGAAACAGCATACTTTATAATGAGCTTCCAAAGGCTTTGGAAGCAAAGGATAAGGAAAGGGCTGTAAACCTATGGAAAGAGGCTATGCTCACCTGTTATCAATGTCATCAGGGCATAGGCGTGCCACAAGTGAGAAAGTTTAAGCCCGTAGAAGCCATACATGCAAAACATCAGCAGATAGCGGAGAGCTTTGGCCTCGTAAAAGTTGTAGGTGCTGAAAAATCTTGCGTAGCCTGTCACGCAGGTAATACCAACATAAGAGGATACAAGTAATTATACTATAGTTTTATGATAACTAAGCAAAGGGTTTTGAGCCTTATGCTCATTGCCCTCTTCCCTTTTCTTTTGACATTCTTAGCTGTGCGTTTTGCTTTTACTGAAGCCTTTGTAGAATTTCTCTATCCAAGGGTAGAACTAACACCAGACCCTATGCCTTTCCAACTCAGGCTAAGCATAGCCAAGATGGGCTTAAGGTCTGTTGTGTCGGATAAGGGTATGGAAGAGTTTAAGAATTCTGGGCTTTTTAACCATAGGGAAATAGCTCACATGGAAGATGTAAAGAGGCTTTTGAGTTTCCTTTTTGGTTTTCTATATGTCGGACTTCCCCTTTGGTTTTTCGGGCTTATTAGTCTAAGAAGTTTTAAAGAGATAGGTAAAGTTCTCTTTTGGGGTAGCCTTCTGCTGGAGCTCTTTGCAGTTTTTGTCCTTCTGGCTTCCTTTGCCAATTACCAATGGCTTTTTGAAGCCTTCCACAACCTCTTCTTTGACCCATATTCTTGGAGGTTTTCAGACCAAGATATGCTCCTGAGGGTTTACCCTTTAGACTTTTGGTATGAGGCTACCTTATACACCGCTGGGGCTGTTATCCTTTTGAACATGCTTATCCAGTCTATAGGCTTTCTCCTTTGGAGAAGAGGTTTTTAAGCTTTTCCTGGGCATGTCCTGGTTTGCCTATAAAATAACCCTGAGCATAATCCACCCCTAAGTCCAAGAGTAAGCTCAAGGTTTCCTCGTCCTCCACATATTCCGCTACGGTTTTTATACCTAAACCTTTAGCCACATCTACCATGCTCTTGACAAAGGTTTTATCTACTCGTGACCTTTTCATGCTCTTTATAAATTCACCCTCTATCTTCAAAAAGTCTACAGGTAGATACTTAAGATACAAAAAGGAGGCATAGCCGGAGCCAAAGTCATCTATCGCAAATTTAAAACCCTTTTTCTTAATATCCTTTATGAAATTGCTAACTTTGAATATATCTTGAATAGCCTCCCTTTCTGTAACTTCAAAAACTATTCTCTCGGGTCTGATTCCGTATGCCATAGCTGTTGACAGAACACTATCCATAAATTCGTGGTTTAAATCTTGAGGCGAAAGGTTTATAAAGAGCAAGAAATTGTCCTGAATTTTTAGAGAAGACAGGTTATGAAAGAGTTGTTCTACGATAACAAGGTCAAGCTTTTGTACCAGACCCATCTGCTCCGCTATGTGTATAAACTTACTTGCCGGTAATAGCTCACCGTTCACGGAGAGCCTCATCAGAACCTCAAACCCTTCAACCCTTTCCTTGCGTAAGTCCACTATTTCCTGCAAAAACACGCTTATGAGACTTTTCTCAAGACTGTCTAATATTTCCCTCTCTACCTTTCTAAAGGTCTTGTATACTTCCGTGGCTGATTCGTCCACTGTCTTTACTCTACCTTTGCCCTCCTTCTTTATGGTATACATTAGTGCCTCGCCCATGGATATAAGCTCTTCAAGATTGTCTGCGTCCAAGGGACAGCAAACTATGCCTATGCTCACGCTTGGATGAATTTCCAAGTCACCTAAAATGGTGGGCTTTTGTATGATTTCCTGTCTTAGCCTGTTTGCTATATACTCCGCAACAGCTTTGTTTGCCTTAGGGAGTATTACACCAAACTCATCACCCCCGAGCCTCCCAACAACATCAAGTCGCCTTACATTCCTCCTTATTAACTCACCCATGTGTTTTAGTAGAGCATCGCCCACGCTGTATCCGTAGGTATCGTTTATTACCTTAAAGTTGTCAATGTCTATGAAGAGCGTACATAAAGGTTCCTTATACCTGTCAGACCTTTCAATTTCCTCCATAAGAAGTTTTTCAAAGCTCTTTCTGTTATACAAAGAGGTGAGTGGGTCGTATTCAGAAAGATACTTTATGCTTGTTTGGGCCTTTTCAAGGTCTTCTATAACCTTCATAAGCCTTATTACATGAAAGAGCTGATTGCTCACCGTCTTTAGAAAAAGAAGGTCTTCCTGTGTAAAATCTCTCGAGGTTCTTAGAGTTACTATACCAGACTGATAGCCCTCACCTTCAAACTTACAGTATATGTACTTATCCCCAGACCCGTGCGTATTGGGGCTTAACATCACACTTTCAAGAAGTTGATTAGTTTTCAACTCTGGAAAGTTTTGCAAAAACCCCACAGAGAAAATAACCCTTTCTGGAAGTTCTGCGTTTTTGTTCCACACATAGAAAATGCTACCGTCGGCCTTTAGTACATGGTCTAACCTTTCAATAACCTGCTTGGAAAAGGTATCTATGTTGTTGTAAGCCTGCGTGGCATACTCAGAGGTCTCCAAGAGTAGGTATAACCTTTGTAGTTCCTTACTTTTTTCCTCTATAACTTTATAAAAGTTTATCCAGTTTAGCATGTAGCTCAGTAACAATCTTTCCATGTTAAGGATGTGTAACCTCTTCAAAGGACTTTCCGCATCCATGCTGTATTCTGATGTCACCTCCGCAACCACCATGTAATCTTCGTAAAGACTGTAATGGTAATCCCTGCCAAGGTATAGACCCCCTAAACTTTTTACTAAGTCCCTTATGCCACCTACGTCTAACACGGGCGGTTCTTTTCTTTTTTCAGAATAAACCTGAGCCACATACCTCTTAAGCTTTAGGTCGTATATGTAAAGGTTTTCTATGCCGTAGGTATAATCCTTTGCTATTTCTAAGTAAAATATCCCCTTTTCATTAACTGGTTTTTCTTTCATGAGTTTATACAGGAGTTTTCTGGTAGATTCCATTATGGCTTTCGCCTCTTTCCTTACACCAAGGTATAGAATGGTAAAACTAAGCAGACTGTAACCCATAAGCCTGTAAGAAGATGACAATGGCAACAAGAAATCAAAGGCATGCCTATGAAGGGCAAGGCTAAAGGTGAAAACGGAAAGAGACAAAAAGCTAACAGACAAGCTTACGTATGGTGATATCTTATCGCCGAAAACCTTCCTTTTGTGTACGTAAAGTGCAATAAGGGCAAAGAGGAATGCGGTTATGAAATCATAAACCAATTTGTACCATGCGGGCTTTACTACATCCATCTGGAGGAATATGGGTGGAAGTAGAGGGTAGTAAAAAACTATCCCTAAGGATACGAGGAGGGAAATTAGCGAAAGTATTGCAGTTATCCTTATTTCCGTGTATCTTCTGAAGAAAAACTTTTCACCAAAAACGGAAAGATATAGGGCAAGAAGAACCATAAGCCTAGAAAAAAGGTAAAGGTAAGCGGTTTTGTGTCTTTTGTTTTCTGTTATAAAGTCAGGGAAAAAGGAAAAAGAAAGAATGTGAAACATGTCGGGAATCAGAGCTGGCACTAAAAACAAACCCATTAAATAAAGCCTTCTGCTAACTACATTTGGTCCAAGAGCTATTAAAGTAACGCTCGTAAAAAGAAGGAGAAAAAAGGTGCTTATCCTAAGTATGGATATACTTATGGCAAACCCCTGTTTACTCAGAACTAAATGGTCTTGAAAGAGATAAGCGAGGATGGCAAGCACAAAGCCAAGGATGATGAGCGTGTACCCTAAAGAACGTCCCATCCTATTTAATCTATATAATCGTAAGAACCGCTCGGAAGTTTAGAGTTTATCAATCTAAGCAAGAATTCTGCAACCTTTTCTGGTGGCTTTAAGGTCATAGGGTCTTCAAAAGGGTATGCTTTTGCCCTCATCTGGGTTCTCGTAGCTCCAGGGTTTAATGCATATACCCTTATACCTTTATCCCTTAGCTCTTCAGCCAGTAGGAGGCTAAAGCCTTCTACCGCAAACTTGGATACCGCATATGCCCCCCAGTAAGGTGCCGGTCTTTTCCCAGCTCCCGAAGACATATTCACTATAAAAGAGCCATTCCCCATGTATGGAAGGCAATACTTGGTCACATAAAAAACGCCGTTTACGTTTATCCTAATAACTTCATCCCAGATGTCTTCGGGGTAATCCATTACTGAAACCCTCTCACCGAGAATGCTGGCATTATTCACAAGAAGCTCAACACCGCCCATATTCTCCATACAGAAGTTTACAAAGCCCTTTACGCTTTGTTTATCTTCTACATGACAGGCTTTGGTAAGTAGGTTCTCCGGCTTTCTTAGGTCTTCCCATAACTTTTTTAAGTCTTCCTCCTTTCTTGAGCATGTGCATACCTGCCAGCCATCCCTTAGGAGCCTTTCCACAATAGCCCTTCCTATTCCTCTGCTTCCACCAGTTATGATAGCTCTTTTACTTTTCATGACTATATTTTTAGAATATAACAAGAAGCTTAAGGAGGTAAAGCATGCTTCTAAACCTTGATGTCAGAGCTCAGCTAAAGGATATTTTTTCAAAGGAATTAAGGGATACTGTAACCATGAAGCTTTTCTCCCAGGCTATAGGCTGTGAAACTTGTCAAGTTGCGGAAGACCTCCTTAAGGAGCTTGCGGATTTGGATGAGAGGGTAAGGCTGGAGGTTTATTCCCCACTAATAGACAGGGAGGTTAGCCAAAAGTACGAGGTGGAGAGGGTTCCCACCATCGTCATAGAAGGTGAAAAAGATTACGGTATAAGATACATAGGGCTTCCTGCTGGGCTTGAGTTTACTACTTTGGTGCAGGGTATAGTGCAGGTTTCCAAAAAAGAGCCAAAGCTCTCAAGCAATACTATAGAGATGCTAAAGGGTATAGACACACCCATGGAGATTATGGTTTTTGTCACCACTTCCTGCGGTTATTGTCCTGCCGCTGCAATAACAGCCATGAACTTTGCCATGGCAAGCGATTACATAAAAGCCATAATTGTGGATGCTAGTGAAAACATGGACCTAGCGGAGAGGTTTCAGGTTGTGGGAGTGCCCAAGATAGTTATAAATAGGGGTCTGGTTGAGTTCGTGGGTGCTCAACCTGAGAACAGCTTCTTGGGCTATGTAATATCCGCCTACGAGAAGATGAGGAGAGAAAATGGACAGGCTTGAGTACTTTAGGAATCTTCTTCAGAAGATGCCGGACAATCCCATGGTTCACTACTCCTTAGCAATGGAATATTACAAAATAGGGGACTGCAAAAACACCATTGAACACCTCATTAAATACCTCAGCCTAAAGGAAGATGAGGGTGCTGCCTACCGCATGCTAGCAAAGTGCTACGAGGAAATCGGTGAGTACGAAAAGGCTATAAGCACACTCGAGGAAGGTATACAAAAGGCTCTGAAGCACAACCACCCTACCATGGCGGAGGAGTTTAAGAATTGGGTAGAACATTTAAGGTATTTGCAGTCCTTTT
The DNA here is from genome assembly GCA_025057455.1 of Aquificaceae bacterium. Lineage (GTDB taxonomy): Bacteria > Aquificota > Aquificia > Aquificales > Aquificaceae > Pampinifervens. The sequence goes on along the minus strand of JANWWY010000004.1, from coordinate 9,504 downwards.
AGGGCTTTTTTCTCTCGCTTTTTCTGGAGAGCTTAAGGCATGCTATAGGGCATACCTTCTGTTTATGCCAGTGGCTGAGACATGCATAACCTACAAAAGGGAGGGACAACATCTAAGGACAGATAGCTTTGTGCGTACCATAAACGTGGGGAAGATAGTAAAACGAGTTTACAACAAGGGTGGAGCAACCGTAGAGCTACCAGAGTTAAAACCCAAACATTTTGTTTATTATCAGGAAGAGGGCGAGTTTAAAAGGTATCAAGAATACAAGTTTTTAAATAGCAGGATAAAGGTTTTGGAAATAAACTACGTAAAGCTGAGCGATGAGGTGGAAAGGAGGGAGGAAAAGGAATACGAATACAGGGGTTTTGTTGACCCGTACACCGCAAGCCTAATTCTTTACAGGGACAGTGCCAAAAGCGAGCAAGGAACCATAAGGATGTTTTACGACGATAAAGAATACTGGCTTCCCTACAGCGTAAAGGGCAGGGAAAAGGTAGAAACACCCTCCGGTTCCTATTACGCAAGGAAGGTGGAAGTCCAGCCAAACATTGAAACAAAAGGGCTTTTAAAGCCAAAGGGGGTATGGTACCTGTGGATAGACGAAGAGACCAACCTGCCGGTTAGGATGGAGCTTAAATTTGTTATAGGTTCCGCCTCCGCAAAGCTTGAAAGACTTGAGGGAGATAAAAACCTTTTGAATACCTTTTTTGCCTTTAGGAAATAGGGGGCAAAGCCCCCAAAGGATATTATTTCTTTTGCTCTGCTGGAGCGGCTTCTTTCTTTTCTTCCTTTTCCTTTTTCTTTCTCGTGCCCCTTTTCCTTAGCCTTTTTCTCTTCTTTCTTATGTTCCTGTTTCTGCTCCTGCTTCTGCTCAGTGGTTGGAGCTTTTGGCTGTGCCTGCTGTGCCATTACGGCACCAGTGAAACCTACCGCAAGCAGTAATGCGAGCAACTTCTTCATGTTGCTACCTCCTTAAGATTTTTGATACTTAAGAGTATAAACGACTGAAGATGAAAATTTCATTAAAATTTAGAGCCTTTGCTTTAGGAAAAAAAGAAGAGCTTGATGGAAAACAGATAAGAGAGCCACCACATAGTAAAACCTATGATGGTGCTCTACAATCCATACAAGCCGGTATGCAATCCCCATAAGCAGGATTGATAAAGAAAGGTTTACAAAGGCTCTTATGTAAGCTTTCTCTGAGCTTTTTTCCCTTTGCGTGATAACGGTGTTTAGGCTAAGCCTGTAGGTGCTAAAATCTGTTGAAAAGGTCTTTCCCTCCTTGTGTGTAAGGAGAGAACCCTTTTCAAAGATGATTTCCTCCTTTTTTACCTGTGCCCTCTTAGCAATAACAACCCCTTCCTGGAATTTAAAGAATACACCCCCAAGCCTGTTTCCGTCCCTTTCTTCTACATAAAGAGTAAACTGCCCAAAACTGTGAAAACTTTTGGGTGGTATGGAAGTTATTATGTAAGCGTAGTATTTAATCATTAGCTGTTTTCTTATGTAGCTTACGTCTTCTTCCTTTAGAATGGAGGAACCCACGAAAAGGGAAGCAAAAAAAGGAAAGGCAAGCAATAAACTTTTTGTGTATACCTTCGCTGGTTCAATTCCAAAGGATTGAATTATGTGAAGCTTTTTACTCTCCTTCAGTTCAAACAGATTTATGGCAAAGGATATGAAAAGGGAAACGGGTAACATGTAAAAAAGGTAATAGAAAAACCAGAGGGATAAGAAAGGCAAAGATTCCCTTATGGGCAACTGAAGAATTATTTGGTCAAACCTTACTATTTGGAATATGAGAAATACGAAAGTGAGCGTAAAGCTTATGAAGAAAGCAAGTCTTATGAATTTCCAGAGAAACCATCGGAAAAGCATCTACCTTTTCAACTTGCCTTTTAATCTCTCTTTCTGATTGGGTTCACCCTTCTTCCCTGACAGAAGAAGCTGGTAAGCCTTCTGGTAGTACTCTTGTGCCTCCTTTTCCCTTCCAAGCTTTGAGAGCACATCACCCATGTGCTCGTAAAGGACTGGGTCCTCCTTTTCTTTTTCAAGAGCCTTTAGGAGAAGCTCGTATGCCTTCTGGTACTCTCCTTTGTAGTAGAGCACCCATGCCATGCTGTCTATGTAGGCGGGGTTCTCTGGTTCTTTTTCCAAGGCCCTTTTTATTAGGCTATCCGCTTCTTCAAGCCTCGCTCCTTCGTACCATAGAAGAAGAGAATAACCCAAATGGTTTAAGAGTTCTGGGTCGTCGGGATTAAGCTCCAAGGCTTTTCTTAGGTCGTTCTCTGCGAGCACTATCTTACCCATTCTGTCGTGGACAATGGCCCTTAAAAAGTATCCTCTGTAGTCCTTCTGGTTTATATGGATTGCCTTATCTAAGTATTTTATGGCTTCCTGGTGTTCCTCCTTTTCACTCATGAGATGTCCCATGAGAAGGTTTAGCTGGTAGTTATTAGGCTCAAGAGCAAGACCAACCCTTAAGAGCTCTTCCGCTTTTTTGTATTCCTTTTTGTCTGTGTATATGCTTGCAAGCCTTTCTATAAGCTTTGGGTTGTTGCCCACCCGCTTTTGAAGGTCTAAGTACACGGAAAGAGCTTTTTCCGTTTCTCTTAACATCTCCAACACCAAGGCATAAGTGTATGCCAAGTCTGGATTATCGGGGTTCTCGGCGTATAGCTTTTCCAGTATATCCCTTGCCTCCTTTGTCTTCCCAGCCCTTATGAGTATTAGACTGCGTTGATAAAGGTAGCCTCCCTCGGGATAGAGTTCTGTTAGTCTCTTGTAAACATCATCCGCTTCTTCATAACGCCCAGTTATGGCGTAGAGGTTTGCGAGCCTCTCCAAGGCACTCCTGTTGTTGGGGTCCTGTCTAAGTATGTCCCTGTATAAACCTTCAGCCTTAGAGTACTCCCCCCTCTGCTCGTATATGCTACCAAGTGTTATAAAACCTGCCTCGAAAGTTGTGCTTATCTTTATGGACTTTTCTAAATACTCTATTGCCTTTTCCCGTTTGCCCTCGAGGATTGCTATTCTTGCCAGCATAAAGTAAGGTAGTGGATTATCTGGGCTCAGTTTTGCCAAGCCCTGTAGCACACTGCTGGCTTTGGAAAGCTCCCTTCTTTTAAAGTATTCCTCTGCCAAGAAGAGGGATATTTCCTTAGAGTCTGGATTTTTCGCATAGCCTTCTTCAAGCACCTTTAGAGCCTTATCCTGTTCTCTGTTGAGCGTGTAGATGCTGTGGAGCAAAAGGTAAGGCTCCGGTGTGTCTGGATGCTTCTTTTTGAATTCACTGGCTATGTTAAAAGCCTTTTCTTTCTTTCCAAGCCTTATTTGTAGCCTGACCACATCTGCGTAAAGCGTAGGTGTGGGGGCTTTTTCAATTGCTCTCAAACAATAAGCCTCCGCTCTTGAAGGTTCTTTTTCCTGATAGAACCTGCATAGCACGTAATCCATGTAAGGATTGTAGGCAAAGGCCGAGGCGAAGATTAGCAATATTAGGAAAAACTTCATACCTCTTCCCTATGTATTAGCATTGGTATCTCCACAAGCCTTAGCAGTTCCGAGGAGGTGCTTCCCAGAAGCACCCTCTTTAATCCCGACAAGCCTCTACTTCCCAAAACCATGAGGTCAAGGGAAGGGTTTTCCTGAATAAACTTCTTTATTCCCTCCGTTGGGGATTTGTCCTCAACCATGTAAGCCTCCACCTGAAAGCCTTCAGCCCTAAGCATACCTTCCAACTCTTTGAGATTCTTTAGCTTTTCTTCTTTGTACTTTTCACTCAGCACATCCCTTATGCCCTCTACTACAGGTATTTCTATGGTTTCCTCCACATGCAAGATAAAGATATAGGGTTTAAAGGGTCTTAAAAGCCTCACCGCAAAATCCATTGCTTTCCTTGCATGTTCAGAAAAGTCGTAGGCAAAAAGCACCTTCTGTATGCTCTGAGGCTCCTTTCCTTTGAGAACCATAATGGGTTTACGAGAGTACTTAACCACTTTTTCTGTGGTAGAACCCACAAGTATCCTTTCCACCAAACCCTTTTTGTGACTTCCGAGAAAAAGGAGGTCGTAGGAGGCTTCCTTCTCGAGGATTACCTCCGCAGGCTCTCCAACCTCTACCAGTATGTCTGCCTTAAGAGGTTTAAGAAATTCCATAAGACCTCTCAATTTTTCCCTTGCCTCTTCCTTTTTCTTCTCCTGAAGCTCAACGAGAATCTGTAAATCAAGGGGGCTCATACCAAAGCTCTCTGGATATGGAAGGTAGAGAACTGGAGATATGGTATGAAGCAAGGTGATCTCCGCCTCGTGAGGTTGTGCAAGTGTCTTTACAAGTCGAATTAGCGGGTTGGTTATATCTGTGAAGTCCACTGGAACAAGGAATTTCATAACTCACCTCCTAAAGGCTGAGCTCGTCAAAGGTCTCAAGGTTTATCTTAATTACCTTTTCTATGAAGGGAAAGCAAAGCTCGTTACCTGCGTAGACATCGGTCCCCATGGTAAATCCCTTGGTAAGAGCCACCTTTGCGCCAGCTTCCTTTGCTACGAGAGCTCCAGCTACCACATCCCAAGGGTTTAGCTCAAACTCTAACATGCCGTCAAACACACCTTCAGCCAAAAGACACAGGTCTATTGCGGCGGCACCAGGTCGCCTCATGGCACCCACCTTATCAAAGATTTCCTTGAATATGTTCCAGTAAGTGTTCAGATTTCTTTTTGCCCTTGAGGGATAACCGTAAGCCACATAGCACTGCTTTAGCTTTTCCTTTTGCCTTATGTGCAACTTCCTTCCGTTTTTGTAGGCACCCATGCCCTCCGCAGACCAATAAAGGTCATCAAAAAAGGGCATGTAAACAGCACCTACGAGAGGTTTCCCCTTGTACAGGAGGCCTACAGAAGTGCCAAACATGGGAAAGCCAGCTATGTAGTTTTTCGTTCCGTCCAATGGGTCTATGTACCACACATAGTCACCATCAGCAGAGCCACCGTCCTCCTCGCCTACAACCTTATGGTCTGGGAAGTGCTTTTGTATGTGTTCCCTTATTCTTTCCTCTGAGAGCTTGTCCGCAAGGCTGTATATGTCCTTTTCACCCTTTTCCATAACTGGGTTGTCCTCCCTCCTGTAAAACTCCTTTAGCACCAGACCACCCAAAAGGCTCGCCTCTTTCGCAATCCTAAGTAAAAAATCTAAGTTATGCATCGTCCAACACTTCTATGCAAGGAAGACTGTTGCCTTCCAAAAGCTCCAAGAAGGCACCCCCTCCAGTGGACACGAAGTCTATGGCATTGTAAACGCCCGCTCTGTGGATAGCATGGTCCGTATCACCGCCACCCGCTATGGTAAGTGCAGGCGACTGAGCCAGAATTTTTGCAGTCTCGTAGGTGCCGTCCTTGAACCTATCAAGCTCAAAAACTCCCATGGGTCCGTTCCAGACTATGGTCTGGGCGTCAGCCACAATTTCTTTAAGTAGGCTTACGGAAACAGGACCTATGTCCAAACCCATCCAACCTTCGGGTATTTCCTGCCACGGGACAACTTTGGTGGGTGTGTTATCCGATATCTCTTTTCCTACGACAAAGTCCACGGGAAAGTAAAGACTGACATCCAACTTTTTGGCTATGTCTATTATGTCCCTGGCTGTGTCCAGAAGCTCGTCTTCAACCAGAGAGTTGCCTACCTTATAACCCATAGCCTTTATGAAGGTAAAAGCCATGGCACCACCTATAAAGAGCTTGTCCATTCTCTTGAGAAGATTTTTTATAACTCCCAGCTTGGAGGAAACCTTTGCACCCCCAATCAAGGCAACTACGGGTCTTTGAGGGCTTATCATAGCCCTTTCAAAGTAGCTTATCTCCTTCTCAAGCAAAAAGCCCATGACCGCAGGCTTTAAAATCTGAGGAACCAAGTATACAGAAGCGTGCTTTCTGTGGCATGTGCCAAAGGCGTCGCTCACGTATACTTCACCGAGCTTTGCAAGGCTTTTTGCAAACTCTTCACTGCCCTTCGTTTCCCCTTCGTGGAACCTTAAGTTTTCCAAAAGGACTATGTCCCCCTCCTTCATGTTCTGAACATGTTTTTCTACCTCCTCCCCCACGCAGTCAGGTAGTATCTTCACATCACGGTTAAGGTATCTGGAAAGCCTCTTTGCTACGGGAACAAGGCTATACCTTTCGTCCCTTGCCTTTGGTCTTCCCATGTGGGACACGAGAATAATCTTCGCCTTTGCGTCAAGAAGGTATTCAATGGTGGGAAGGCTTGCCCTTATCCTCGTATCGTCTTCAATGTTACCCAGCTCATCCATGGGTACGTTAAAATCCACCCTTACCAAAACCCTCTTACCCCTTACATCCACGCTTCTCAATGTTTTCTTTCTGAATGCCATGACCTCCTCCTTAAAGGTCAAAGTCTAAATCTTCATCGTCAAATTCCGGACTTTCACTTACTTCAAAGATACCCCTTAAATTAAGGGCAAGCTTTTTCAAGTTTTCCAGATAGAAGACTATATCTTCGTATATTTCCAACATGGCTTTGTATCTTTTTATATCCTCGTATCCCAACTTTCTGGTTTTAAGGAGTTTTTTTATGGCTATCCTTGATACAAAAGCCCTTGAGTATTTCTCCTGCCACTCTTTCCAAAACTCTTGACTGCTGACCGGTGCTTTAACTATAAAGTATTCAAGGTTTGATAGTTCTTCCATAAGATTTAGGTCAAGGGTGTTTTTCACGGGCTTACCTCCTTTCTAGAAATTATAACCCAGAAGCTCTCTGAGCTTTCTGGCTGGGTCTTGACTTTTCATCAAGCTTGTTCCGACAAGAAAAGCATCTACCCCAAGGTTTTCTAATTTAAGTATCTGCTGGCGATTTTCTATGCCACTTTCCGCTATCACAAATTGTGCACCCATAGACTTTATCTCTGGTGCAAGCTTCTCAGATAGACTAACATCTACCCTAAGAGAGTCCAAATCTCTGTTGTTTATGCCTATTATCCTCGCTCCAGCCTTTAGTGCTCTTTCTGCCTCTTCAAGGCTGAAAACTTCCACTATGTGGGAAAGCCCAAGCTCCGTAGAATAGTCCAAAAGGTCTCTAAGCAAATTCTCATCCAGAATCCTCACTATGAGAAGCACCACATCACCGCCGTAAGCCTTAGCCTCAAGCACTTGAACTGGATGAAGGATAAAGTCTTTTCTCAAAAGCGGCACTTTTACCGCCTTTCTTACTTCAAGAAGGTCCAGCAAAGAACCACCAAAGAACTTAGCATCAGTTAGCACTGAGACGGCAATGGCTCCAGCCTCTTGGTATAACTTTGCTTGCTCTACTGCGGATACATCCCTTATGCGACCCTCAGAGGGTGATGCCCTCTTTACCTCTGCTATTATTCTCGTCCTGCAGGAGCAAAGAGTCTTCTCAAAGGGGTAAACCCCATCCCTCTCCAGAGACATTTCTTCCAGTTTTCTTACGTACTCCTTAGATTGGTTTATTTCCCGTCTTTTCTGTTCTAATATCTTGTCAAGAACTCCTATGGATAGACCCTCCTGTAGGTTTTACCTTCCTTTTTGTATATGGCTTCTACGCCAAATCCTTCCCTCTTTAGTTCTTCGTATATTTCCTTTGCTCTGTTGTATCCGTGAATTGCCAAGACTACACCGCACCTTGGGTCTATTTCGTCGGGTATGGGAATGAGCTTTGCCTTTCCTTTTAGATATTTTTCCGCTCTCGTGCCCTCAGATATGGCGGTGAAGGTTATAAAGTGGTCAGGCTTTTTTATAAAGGGGTTTATCTGTATGAGAAACTGCCTTATATGAAGCCTTACACCAAGAGAGTGAAACTTAATCCAATACCATAGCCCTGGCTCTTTGGCCTCTGGCTTTTTCCTTATAACCGCAACCACCTTGCCATCCTCACGCTTTAGGCTTAGGAGCTCGTTACCAGTTTGAGAGCACCAGTTGTATATATCCCTTTCAAAGCCTGGGTCTGTGGATATTACGGTCAAAGTTTGACCGTATTTTAACTTTCTCATCTTTTCTGATGTTATGACAACTGGCAAGGGACACATAAGACCTGTTAGGTCTAAAAGCTCCTCCTTTACTTCTTCTACCGTCTTCATGCCATTACCTCACACAGCTATGGTTTTCACCTGAGCTTTGACCTCAAAGCCTTCAAGGTATAAATTTATCAACTTTCCAGCTCTTTCAAGATTTTTTGTGAGCTTCTCATCGTAAAGTTCTAAGGGATTATTTAGATAAAAAGTAATAAGAGCATTACCCCTTTCAAGCTTTATAGGCATTTGCAATGTGCAGTTTGTCCTGTCCAGAACCACCTTCTCGTAAGAGCCTTCGGTCAATGGGGTTATACTTATGGACTTGAGGTTAAACTCTTCCTTTAAAGCCCTAAGGTAGTCCTCAAGAGTTTGGCTTTGGTGCAGTATAGAGAGCAAGGCTGATACAGTCTTTAAATTTTCCATCTCCTTTTCCAACCTTGCGTATTCGGAGGCAAGCTTTGAGTAAGACTTTCTTAGACTTCTTACGTAAAATCTCTCCTTTCTGAGAGCCTCTACCAAATCTGGATGTAAAGATGCCAAGAATATTGCAGTAAAAAGGGGTAGAAGGACAAGCCCTATCTTTCCGTAGTAGTAAAAACCAAAGCCTACAGAAAGCCACAAAAAGAGCATTCCATTAAAGACCCTTCTACTGGTATAGAGTGCCATGGGTGCCATTAGTGAGAAGATGGCTTCCTTCTGACCAGAGAGAAGGACAAGGGCAGGAATAAAAAGAAGGTCTCCGTAGTTTTTAAACAGCCTTAAACGACCTGGGTACAGGAAAAGATATATGCTTAGAAGAAGATAGAGGACAGAGGGAACCACTAAAAGTGCCTGCTCAGTTATAGGTTTGCCTAAAGACAGAGCTAGAAAAAAGGCAAATGTCAAAACTCTGTATCCTAAAAAGATTAAACTTACATCCCTAAACACGGGAATATTTTACTCCACCTCTATCCTTTTGACCCTTTCACTACCCTTTCCCTTTTCTACTTTCCTTTCCAATTTGCTTACTTCGTAGTCCACAAGGGTTTTTATTATTCTCCAGAAGGATAGCTCCATGGTGTAGATGTTTTTGAGTACTTCCCTTCTTACCTCCTTAGGTGGTAGCAAAAGCTCAAAAAACTTAAGGGTTTCCTTCCTTAGTTCTTCCACTTGACCCTCTAAGCTTTCTTGTTCTACCTTTTCCTCCTTTTCCATAACTTTAAATATATTACCTTCTCAGAAGAAGCTATAAAACTTCAAAAAGACATAAAACACCAGAAGCTTTTGAGTTGGTGGGATTAAGGGCAAATGGTAGAACCTTCCGAAAAGCACATTAGTGTAGAGACACGGATGACTAAAACAATGGAACTTAACAAGGTCCCCACTCACAGGGAATGCCGTCGTTGTCGCCGTCAAGGTAAAGGAGCCCGCACCGAAAAGCACAAAATTTTGCGAATTCACAGGAAGTGTATTCTGCGCATGTG
>JANWWY010000049.1 GCA_025057455.1 Aquificaceae bacterium | reverse complement strand
ATGTGTTTATGGGGAGTATTTAAGAATTTGCACAGCATCCACTGTGGCAAGAGAGTGAGATTTAAGGTGTGCTTGCGTTGTGTCTGATACCAATTGTCCAATAAGCTTCTCACTCATGGACATTACGATTCTTTATAGATATAGACTCAAATTCTGAAATGTCTGAATATCAGGCTTCAAAGAGTATTTTTGGATAAAGCAGCAATAGCAGTAATAAAAGTCAGAAAATATGTTGTTTCTTTTCATCTTTCAAGCGGTGGTTTGGAGAGTATGTGAGTAGTGTGAAGTTTGAGAATATACGTAAGGAGCTAACCTTCAAGGTTATGATAGTGAGTATGTTTTTAAGTGGTAGTGTGGGTATGTTGGTGAGTTAGATGTTATGGTAATGAGTTAGGGTATAGGTGGAGGGTGGGGGTGTGTGGGTGTATTGGAGGATAGTGAAGCTTTTATTGGACACAGCAGGCTTCTTCACGCTCTGAATTTCTCACCCGACGTATAATAGGGCTATAATAATAGGTGTATACCAAACAGGAGGTAGGCCATGTGGCAGAGGACTAAGGCTCTTATGTATGCTCTTAGCTTCTCATTGCTTGGTTTTGCACAAGAGAATATCTCTCCAAGAAGCGTATTCATGAGTCCAGCGGGAAGCAGGATAGAATACAAGGAAGAGAAAAAAGTCAGGGAAGAGGTTAAACCGCAGGTTCATAGAAGGGAGGAGACCACGAAAACTAAAGTAGCCAGAAAACAGTATTTAGGCATGGAGGTTCAGGTGTTGGTCCCTAGCGGGATGGGACTAAGACCAGTAGACCACAAAAACCACATCTTCAGGACGGGCGATAGGTTCAAAGTTCAGGTTTTTTATAACTCTCCTGGAGTTGTAGAGTTCTACAACGAAAATCCCGAAGGTAAAGTAACCTACCTTGGACGATGGGTAGTAGAGCAAGCCTTCTCTGGAACAGTTCTTCCTAAGGATGGCTGGTTTTCTTTCAAAGATAAAAAGGGTAGAGATAAGCTAATTGTATATTTTTATCCGTGTCAGCCTTACGATAAAAAGGTGGTGGAAGAAATATACACTGCGTATAGCAGAGATATAGGAGTGGTAAAGGACAACAGCCTATCAAAATTAAACATAGATGAAAATGTTTATGCATCGCTCCCCATGTGTAATTTTTCTGAGAGTGGAAGAATGAAAGAAGACTATGTAAGTGCTTCAAGGAATATAGTTTACATGGAAGAGAAGACCACACGTAAAACATATTACTTTGTATCCCTTGAGGACTACAAAGCGAACAATAAGCCAGTAATTGCAGTCCTTGAATTTATACACCGATAGAATGGGAAGGAGGTGAGCTATGTCTTACCTAAAGAAGTTTGTACTTCCGATTCCCTTGTTTTTTGCAATGTCTTACGGACTACCCATTCCTAAAGGTATTCCTATTCCTAAGGAACTAAAAGATACGATGGAAAAGCTCACCACAGAACAGAAGGGGCAACAGGAAAAGCAAGTTAACGCTACGAGACAGTCCTGCGAAAGTATGGCTTACAACAGCCCAAAGGCGAGTTTAGCAGAGAAAGCTGGAAAGGACATACTTAAAGGTGCAGCAGCAGGAGCGATTATAGGGGCTACAGTAAGTGAAGATAGGGCAAAGGGTGCAGTGGTTGGAGGTATAGCCGGTGCACTTGCGGCAACCACTTACAAGATGGCAACAACAAGCCATCTTCAAAGAGAAAGCTACGAAAGCACGGCAAAGAGGCTCGGATACGCTGGCGGTAATTTTCTCAAGGCAGAGGTAGTAGTTCCTAAAAGTGAAGTTAAGGAAGGTGAGTACGCAGAAATGGTTCTTAGGGTTTCCCTTTTGACGGAGAAAAGGTTAGGCACAGAACCTGTCTCCATAACTGCCTATCTTTCCTCTGGGAATACAAAGATACCCATCGGCACGGAAGAATACTACGTGGAGTTGGGCACCACACCTTTAGTCTACCAGTTTCCGATCTGTTCAGAAATTAAGCTCGGTGAATACACAATAGTGTTTGAAGTTGTTGGAGTAGGAAGCCATGCGTCAGCAAAAGGAAGTTTCAGGGTTATTAGGTAAGGTCGTAGCTTTCCTACTTTTCTTTTGTCTTTTTGCTTTTTCTTTAGAGCAAGAAGATAGAGAGATTGGCAATCTTGTGGATAAAATAAACGAGCAGTTTAGAAGGGCTGGTATAAGTGGTGGATATGTTCAGTTAGACGAAAAGAATAGAATCATATTGGCAGGAACTTACAAAAATTACGACGAGTTTATCTATTCTTTGATGTTGGCATACTTGCTGGCTGACAAAGATAAGGTAAATCCTATTTACGATACCCGATTGGCAATTATAAAAGCAACAACACCTGAGCTCTGCCTTCCCTATGCGATAAGGGGGCAGGACTGCCCCTACGGAAGAATAGGCATCAGGAAGGGGCAAACTACCGTTAAAAGGGCAGGAGGTGAAAAGTTCGCTCTGGTTATTGGTGTAAGCAAGTTTACTCCACCCATACCTCCTGTTCCAGGTGCAGATGCTGACGCAAGGGCCTTTGCAAAATATCTGCAAGATAGGGGTTATAAGGTTACCTTAATCCAGAACGAAGAGGCTAATGTAAAGAGGGTCAAGGAAGAGATTGAGAAGCTCTATTCTCAGATAACTGACGGAGATGAGCTGGTGGTTTACGCCGCAAGCCACGGTGCGCCGGTGGACGAAAAAGGTGAAGTGGGTATAGTGCTGTACGATAGCACTTCCGTAGGCAGAGAGTGTATGGTAAATGCGCCATCTGATATCCACGCTCAGGCAGCGAGAAAAATGTGCAACATCGTTAAAAACGCACTCTCAATAAAAGACCATATAATCGATACCTTTGCGGATAAGAAGGTTAACATAGTGGTTCTTCTGGACGCGTGTTATTCAGGTGACGCCTTGAGAAGTTATTTAGGAATAAGCAAACCGTATGTTGTAGCCACAACTCAAGAATACGAGCGCGTGTTGAGGTCTGCACCTAATCTTGGTATGATGCTTACCGCTTCTAGTGGTGATAGACTTTCCTGGAGCATGCCTTTGAGCGGTGATTTTCTCAACCATCTAAACTCCTTCGTAAGAGGTTCTCCACGATACATACTGGTTCAAAGAGATCAACGATCTCCTGCTTTCCACGGTGTTTTTACCGCCTTCCTGCTTGAAGCTCTTGCGCAAAGAAAGGGCTCACTCTACGAAGCATACGGTGCGTCCAAGGATGTCATTAACAGAGTATCTCACCAATTGTGCTTACGCTTCTCCGCAGGAGGTAGAGATATAAGAATAGAAAGAGGCTCAAGAGTTGAATGTCCAGAAGGAGGTCAAAATCCTCAGATCTTTAGGGTGAGACTTGAAGACTACAACTTTGAAAAAACAACGAGGAGGTGAACCATGGCAAAGAGGTTTGGTTACGATTGTCCTGACTTTGTAGGTGAAGAGCTTACATTTGGACGCAGAGCGGAAGCGACTAACATAAGTCCTGTAAAGGCTAAAAGTTTTTGGGCGGGGGAGAATGTACTATACGGGTTAGAAAGGGAAGTTATACTGAAAGGACTGAAGAAAGAGGCAGAAGAATTGGTAAGAAAATTCAAAGAGGCTGGTAGTCTAAATTGGGATATAGTCCTACAGAAGTGGGACTCTCTTAAGATGCAGATAAAAACCTCATACACTGGCGCAGATAGAAAACTAACAACAGAAAAAGAAGAATACACTAAAAGAAACCTTCAGAAGAGCTACAATGTTGGCATGGTTTTCAAAATTCTGACCTTTGTATTCATACTTATTGAAACTATAGTAATGTTAGGAAGTTCCGTTCCTCAGGGATTGGAGGAAGGCTCCTCTCCTGACTTCGTAGTCGTGGGGTTTAGCCTTCTTCTCGCCATATTTTTGGCAGGTGGTGGCTGGCTGGTGGGTATGTTCCTAAGCATACTTATGTTTGACAGACATCTAAAGGCTAACAACATAGGAGAAAAAGACCTTATTACTGTCGTTCACTGGTTACTTTTGATAGGTGGCTTTCTTCTGATACTCTTTATATCAATTACAAGACTTGTGGCTGGGGGTTTTGGTCTTTTTCTGTTTACCATAATCTTAGGTCTCATAATAAGCGC
>JANWWY010000048.1 GCA_025057455.1 Aquificaceae bacterium | reverse complement strand
AGTATGATAAATGACCCTCTCATAAATAACCTTTTTGAAAAGCTTGCCTCTTTAAAAGAAAAAGAAGCCTTGCTGGCTTCAAAGTACACTCCTGAATACCCAGAGCTGAAGCAGATAAGAAACCAAATAGAAGAGTTGGAAAGAAGCATAAAGGATGCCGCGAACTTTAGGCTTCAGAACGCACGCAGAGAATATCTTCAGGCTCTTGATGCGGAGAGAAGGTTGGGAGCAAGGGTCGCCGCCCTAAAGGCTCAGGCTTTGAACTTGAACGAACAGCTCGTTAAATACAACGTGTTAAAGAAAAGGGTTGAAACCTCTCGAGAAGTATACAATAGTCTATTGATAAAGCTAAAACAGGCTGAAGCGGAAGAGGGTATAAGGATAGCGCCAATACAGGTAGTAGACAAAGCTAAACCCCCGGAGACACCTTATAAGCCTAACCTAAAGATGAACATGGCGGTGGCTCTGGTAGCTGGTCTGTTTGGCGGTATATTTCTCGCCTTTCTTGTGGAGCTTTACGATAACAGGGTGAAGACGAAGGAAGACCTGGAGAGGATGGGTGTTCCTGTGCTGGGTGTGGTTCCTGACCTCAAAGAGCTCTCCTTGGAAAAGATAAGGGAAGAGATACACGATAGACCAAGCTCCATGTTTTCTGAGGCAGTAAGGCTCATAAGAACCTCTCTCGTGTTTGCCCTGCCCGGCGATGGTGCAAAATCTCTCTTTATAACCAGCACTACACCCGAAGAAGGTAAAACCACTCTCTCTTCTTCTCTTGCCATTGCCTTTGCCCTATCTGGAGCAAAGACAGTGCTTGTTGATGCAGACCTAAGGAGACCCTCCGTCGCAAAGGTCTTCTTTAACGGTAAACCGGTTGGCTTTGGTCTTACCCACTATCTGGCTGGTAGAGCAAAAGGAGTAGAAGACATAATAAACAAGACGGACTTTGAAAATCTGCACATAATAGCCAGCGGGCCTCTTCCCCCTAATCCGGTGGAACTACTACACTCTGAAAAAATGAACGAGCTCCTCCAGAGGCTCAAGCAGGAATACGAGGTGATACTTATAGACGGGCCTCCTGCAATGGGTTTTGCGGATGCCTACATAGTCTCCTCCTATGCGGATGGCACCATATTGGTAGTTTCTGAGGGTAAGGCAAAAAAGGAAGAGCTAAAGCATTCTCTCAAAACCCTCAACCTTACTAAGGGCAGGGTTATAGGGGCAATCCTGAACATGAGCAAACTGGGCAGGTCCCGATACGGCTACTATTACTATTACGGATATGGTAAGCCCAAGGGAGAGCTTAAGGCTGGTTAAATGGTTTTTAATACCGGGCTTTCTATTACTTTGCTATTACCTTTGGAAGGATGCTCTCTGCGACTTCAAAGCCTACAGAAAGGACTGGAATGGACTTTTTTCTTGTTCTTACCCTTTTGAGAACCCAGATTTATCCTACAAGAAGGCACTTTTTCTTTCCTACGAACTCAAAGAGGAAGAGGCAAAAAACCTTATTAGAAATTCTCTAGTAGCGAATAACCTACACCTTGCTTCTATACTTCTTTATGCTCAGGTAGATAGTAAGTCTATCATACCTACCCTCATGCTTGTTCAGCGTTTTTTTTCACCCTATCAACCTCCAGGCAATCTTAGGCTTTCTCTGGCTCTCCTCTCCGGCGAGCCAGAGCTTATAAAAAGGGAGGCGGGCTACGCTCTTTCCCTTTCAAAAAACAGAAAGGATACACTGGCTATAATATGGCTTTATATGGGTGAAGATACAGAAAAAGTGCTTCCCGAAGAGGCGAAAAAGGATTATGTTCTTTTTCTCATGGAGCAGGGGCAGTTGGATAAAGCCCTTAGTGTCTGGTATGAACTTAAGGAGGCATATAGGAAGGATGAGGGTTTAAGGTGTAGGGTGGTGGAAGCTTTGCTCTCTGCGGGCAGATTGAGAGAAGCAATGGGAGTATGGAAGGATAATAATAAGGAAGTGGGTCCTATTCTGAACGGAAGCTTTGAAGAGGAAGGAGAGAGCTGTGGCTTTGGGTGGCAGGTTCAGGAATATGGCACGGGTTATGAAATTTCAAGAGATAACCTGTATGCAGCTCAGGGGAACTATTCTCTGCACATAAGGTTTGACGGTTCTGAAAACCCAGATTTTAAAGGCGTGCACCAGATACTAAACCTTGCGGATAACACCTCTTATGAGCTCTCCTATTTTGTGAGAACCAAAGGTGTAACTACTAACAGTGGTGTATATGTGGAGCTCTCTTGTCTGAAAAGTCACGCGATTTTGTCTCTGTCTTCCCAATATCTTGGTGATACAGAATGGAGGCAGGAAAAGCTGGTTTTCAGAACGCCGGCGGACTGTGGAGGAGTAAAGCTCACCCTAAGGCGAAGACCGGCGGAACGGTTGGAAAGGAGAATAGAGGGTAGCCTGTGGTTTGACGCCTTCTCCTTAAGAGAGCTATCCCATGACGGTCATAGTAACTGAAAGGGAGCTCAGGTGGTTTATAGAAGAGCTGATAAGGGGGCGGGACCTGACAAAATTAATAAAACTGGTAAATCTGGACCAAAGAAGGTTCCTTCCTCTCATAATGGAAATGTCTAAGTTTGAGAGGTCTGAGTTTTACCCTGTTATAAGGGATATGCTCAGAGGCCTCAAGGTGGATGAAAAAGTTTTTATGCAAAGCCTGAACCTCCTAAAGGATTCACTTCTATTAGAGGAAGACCCCTACTCTATACTCGGAGTGTCAAGAAATGCAACAACTCAGGAAATAAAAAGTGCGTGGCGAAGGTTGATAAAAACCTACCATCCCGACGCAGGGGGTAGTGAAGGAGAAAAAGCCAGAAAGATAAACGAAGCTTACAGAATACTTTCAGACCCTGAGCTAAAAAAACACTACGATACGCTGTCTCCTGTTTACAGCCAAGAGAGCATTATTCTGATAAGAGAAAGAAAGACCGCTGGTGATGATGCTAAGTGGAAGGCTTTTGCTTTGGTCTTTTTCTTCCTGCTTCTCTTCGGTCTCTTTCAGCTGCTGTTTATGGACAGAAAATCTCCCGTATATCAGGATGCCCACGTCACGGAGAGCTCTGGAGATGCTCAGGACACGGAAAACTCTTCAAGGCATAAAAAGGGGGTAGATATATTACAGAGTGGAGAAGTAAACAAAAGCCAGAGGGGTTTACAAGCATTGAGTTATGCGGAAAAGAAGGGATCTCTAAAGGGCGGTTGGCAAGGTAATTCTCTAAAGAGGGAACTTGATAAGAGCTTTGAAAAGGAAAAAAAGCCTGTGATAAGCTCACCGCTCGGTCTTTCCACGCCTGGACTTTCGAGGTTTGAGAAAAGAGAGGAGGAGAAATCTGAGGTCGTACCAACTGAGAGGGAAATTTACGTGAAGGAAGACCCGCGCACAGAGACCCAAGAAACCAGAGCGCCCCTTCATAGTAACAGAGTGGAACAGGTGCATCGGGTTGAAGAAAAAAAGACTTTTGAGGTCGGCTTTGAGCAGATAAATGCCTTTTTTATGCTATACAGCAGAACTTACAGCTCGGGTAATGTAAAGGCACTAATGGGCTTTTTTTCGGAGGATGCCCGCGAAAACGGAAGACTGGTGCGTAGTATATACGATAAATATGAAGAGCTCTTCAGAAGACATAAAGTGGTTTACTTTAGGATAAAGGTGCTTAACTATAACCTTTCAGAGGGGGTCATAGACGTAGCTGGAGAATTCTCGGTTGTTTTGAGTTCAGAAGAGGCAAACCTGAAAAGCTCTGGTCCTATAAGGATAAAGATAAATACCTACGGCGGGGGTATAAACGAATGGAGAATCAAGGAACTAAACTACAAGGCTACATCAGTAGAGAAGATGTAGCTTTCTCAATTGTGATCTGTCTTATGTTTCTTTCTACGTTAGTCTTCGGCGGCGTACAGGAATACATGAGAAATCTCTCCTTTTTTCTGGGCGGGCTATCTTTTTTCGTGCTTAGTGGCGGAAGAAGGGTGAGCTTACTTATACTTCTCTTTATCCCCTTTCTTTTGATGCTCCTATTGCAGATGCTACCCCTTCCTTTCTCTCTTTTGTCCCTTTTGAGCGATAGAAGGGTGGAAATTGCCATTTCACTGGACAATTTGATAAAAAGCGGTCAAAACTTCGTTACTATTACTTATTCCTCCTATCTCACCTTTAAGGAGTTGTTGCTACATGCCACTGGCTTTTTTGTAGCCTTCGTCCTTTACAGGCTTCTCGATAGAAGAAGATTGGTAGCTTTGCTCTATTTCTTCATAGCCCTTGCTATCTTTGAGTCTCTTTATGGCATTTATCAGTTTGTCTTGCAGTATCCGGGCGTGCTTTGGGAGAAGGTTCATTTTGCAGGAACCGCAAGGGGCACATTTATAAACAGAAACCATTTTGCTGGCTTTCTTGAGCT
>JANWWY010000047.1 GCA_025057455.1 Aquificaceae bacterium | reverse complement strand
AGGGTTGATGGCTCTATAAAGGGTGATGTGACAGGCCACGCGCATGTCATAGTAGGTAGAAGCGGCCTTATACAAGGAGATGTAAAGGTAGATCACTTGTCAGTTTACGGCTTGGTGAAGGGAAACATACAGGCAAGAGAATTAGAACTTTACTCGGGATGTTTAGTGGAAGGGGATGTGGATGTGGAGGTAATTTATATAGAAAAGGGAGCAGTTTTCAGAGGTAGATGCTCCGTAAAGGGGGCCGGCGAGACCCCTATGTCTCAATCTTCCAGTGTGGAAACGTCTCCTACGGGCAGTCCAAGCTCTTGAGCCTTTAGCACCCTTCTCATTATCTTTCCGCTTCTGGTCTTTGGCAGTTTTTCCACAAACTCTATCTCGTCTGGTACAGCTATGGCACCTAATATCTGCCTTACATGCTGTTTTATCTCTTCCTTAAGATGGTCTGTAGGTTCGGTGCCTTTCTTGAGTATGACAAAGGCTTTTATTGATTCTCCCTTTATCTCGTGTGGCTTTCCTATGACCGCAGCCTCGGCCACCGCCGGATGGTCCACTATGGCACTCTCCACTTCCATGGTGCCTATTCTATGTCCTGCAACATTCAGAACATCGTCCGCACGACCCAATATCATTATGTAGCCTTCTTCGTCATAGGAAGCCAAGTCACCTGCAAGGTAATAGCCCGGTATGGTATTCCAGTATTTTTCGTACCTTTCTGGCTCTCCCCAGCACGTTCTGAGCATGGAAGGCCACGGAGTTTTTATCACGAGATTTCCTACGGTGTTTGGTGGAAGCTCCTTTCCAGAGCTGTCAACCACCGCCACCTCTATGCCAAAGTAGGGCTTGCCAGCCTTTCCTGGCTTTGCAGGATAAGAGGGTATGGTGGTTATCATGTGCATACCTGTTTCCGTCTGCCACCATGTGTCCACTATAACAGCCCTCTCTCTGCCTATGTGTTTGTAATACCAATGCCACGCCTCTGGGTTTATGGGCTCACCCACAGACCCAAGGATTCTAAGAGAAGAGAGGTCGTACTTTGCCGGCCATTGCTCGCCGTACCTCATAAACATCCTTATGGCTGTTGGTGCTGTATAAAAGATATTTACCCTGTATTTTTCTACGTAACTCCACCACCTTCCTGGGTCTGGATAGTCCGGCGCTCCTTCCGTTATTACAGAGGTAACACCGCAGGCTAAAGGTCCGTACACTATGTAGCTGTGCCCAGTTATCCAGCCTATGTCTGCGGTACACCAGTATATGTCATCCTCATGTAGGTCAAAGGTTATTTTGCTGGTAAAGTAGGTGCCCACCATGTAACCGCCTGTGGTATGTAGAACGCCCTTTGGCTTTCCAGTTGTTCCAGATGTGTAAAGAATAAAAAGAGGGTCTTCCGCATCCATCTGGGCTGGCTCACACTGTGGTGAGCTGTTTTTAACAAGCTCGTCCAAACTTACAAAAATACCACCTGAGCCGTTTAACACATCCCCATCCCTATCCCACACAACAACTTTTTCCACAAAGCTAAGCCCATCCACAGCCCTCTGAGCTGTGGCAAGAAGGTCAATCTTTTTGCCCCTTCTTTTAGTGTAAGTGGCGGTCAAAACCACCTTTGCCCTTGCGTCTTCTATTCTTAGTCTAAGAGCGCCCTCGCTAAAACCAGCAAAGACAACGCTATGTATTGCACCTATTCTGGCACATGCCAGCATGCAGGCTATGGCTTCTATGGTATTGGGCATGTATATGGAAACCCTGTCACCTTTCTTTACACCCAAGGACTTAAGACCGTTGGCAATACGGTTCACCAGCTCCAAGAGTTCACCGTAGGTTATCTTTTTCTCCCTACCGTCTTCGTCCACAAATATGTAAGCCACCTTATTCCTCTTGCCATTGTGCACGTGCCTGTCAAGACAGTTGTAGGTGATGTTAGTTTTTGCGTTCACAAACCATTTAGCATAGGGGTAGTTCCATTCAAGAACCTTGTCCCATCTTTTGAACCAATGGAGTTCCTCGGCCACCTTTTCCCAGAAAGCTTCCCTGTTTTTAATGGATTCCTCGTACAGGCTTTCGTAATCCCTTATCCAAGCTCTCTCAACTATGTAGGCAGGTGGGCTATACTTCTCCTCCACTTTAAGATGGACCTCTTCCCTTATCTCCATTTTTAAACCTCCTTAAGGTTTTTAAAAAAGTATAACTCAAATAATGGATAATGGCTTTTAAAAGCCCCTTTTGCAGTTGTAAATTTTTATTTTTGTGTATAAAAACCTGCGATTTAAATCATACGTTTTTGAATAACTCGCATAAATATATGCTAAAAATAGCATACTCTTGACATAAGACAAAAAACCTGTAAAATAAACCACAAACTTTTGAAAAGGAGGTGAAGGCATGCTGTCAAAAGAACAGCTGGAAAGCTACTGGCGGGAGAACCGAAACCTTATGCTATTAGTTCTCTTGATATGGTTTCTTGTTTCTTACGGAGCTGCCCTAATATCGGGCTTTCTCAACAAAATAGTAATATTTGGCTTTCCGCTAGGCTACTACATGGGTGCACAGGGTGCCCTAATAGTCTTCTTGCTTTTGATAGTTTTTTATGCAAAGACCATGGAAAATGTTGACAAAAAATACGGAGTAGAGGAGGATTAACATGGTAGACAAGGGCTTTGCAGAAAGGCTCAAAAAGGTCTATGCCATTTACACAGGTGGTCTTATATTCCTTCTAATACTTCTGTACTTGGGGGAGAAGCTCTTTAATCTTTCACCCGCCTTTATAGGTTATGTGTTTCTCTTTGGAACCATAGCGGTTTATGCAGCCATCGGCATCATCTCAAGAACTGGACAGGTAGCCGAATACTACGTTGCGGGAAGAAGGGTGCCAGCAGTCTTCAATGGCATGGCTACCGCCGCCGACTGGATGTCCGCAGCTTCTTTCATAGGAATGGCTGGTGCCCTTGCCCTTCAGGGATACAACGGTCTTGCCTTCATAATGGGATGGACGGGTGGATATGTGCTTTTGGGTGTTCTTATAGCCCCCTATTTGAGAAAATTCGGTGCCTATACCATCCCAGACTTTTTGGATGCTCGTTATGGTGGAAAGCTACCCAGGTTTGTGGGTATAGTGGCAACTCTCATAGTATCCTTCACGTACTTAGTTGCCCAGATAACCGGCGTAGGTATAATAGCCAGCAGACTACTGGGCTTGCCCTTTGAGGTAGGTGTGTTTGTAGGTCTTATGGGTATACTGGTTTGTTCTTTCTTGGGTGGCATGAAGGCTGTAACGTGGACTCAGGTTGCCCAATACATAGTGCTCATAATAGCTTACCTTATACCCGTTACGGTGCTGTCTTTTAAGTACACGGGCAACCCAATATCTCAAATATCCTACGGTTTTGCTTTGCAGGGAATAGAACAAAGGTTTGCACAGCTAAAGGATGACCCCAAAGAAATAGAGGTGAGGGAAATACACAAAAAGAGGGCTGAGGAGCTAAAGGCTAAGATAGCAGCCCTTCCAGAGAGCTGGGAACAAGGCAAAAAAGAGCTTGAGCAACAGCTAAATGCTCTACCCCCAGGAGACCCAAAAAGAGCGGAAATAGAGAAAAAGCTCAAGGAATATCCCAAGTCTCCCGCAGAGGCAAAGGAAAAGTGGACCGATGCTATGAAAAAGGCTACAGAAGCCTCTAAACCACCCAAGTCCTACACCGCACCGCCTTCAGACACTAAGGGCATGGTAAACTTCCTGGCTCTTATGCTGATGCTCATGCTCGGAACTGCAGGTTTACCACACGTTATAATGAGATTCTACACAACACCCACCGTCAGAGAAGCCAGAACCTCCGCAGGTTGGGCTCTTTTCTTCATACTCTTGCTGTATATCACCGCACCAGCTTATGCAGCCTTTGGAAGGTATGAAATGCTCAACCTTGTTGGAAAAGCCTTTAACGAGCTACCCGATTGGGTCCAAAAGTGGGCAAAGGTGAACCTCATAACCATAAAGGACCTCAACGGTGATGGTATAGTGCAATTTGCGGAAATAGCCATACATCCTGACATGGTAGTGCTTGCAACTCCCGAGATAGCTGGTCTTCCCTACGTGATTGCAGGTTTTGTGGCAGCTGGTGGTCTTGCAGCTGCTCTCTCAACTGCGGATGGACTCCTCATCACCATATCTAACGCTATATCCCATGACCTCTACTACAAGATGATTAATCCAAACCTATCCCCCTCAACGCGTGTGAAAATTGGAAAGGCTTTGCTTTTGGTAGTTGCTCTAATAGGTGCCTACGTAGCCAGCTTTAGGCTTGCCATCATAGTGGAGCTGGTAGCTTGGGCTTTCTCCCTTGCGGCAGCGTCACTTTTCCCAGCATTGGTGCTTGGCATATGGGATAAGAGAATGAACAAGCAAGGTGCCATAGCTGGTATGGTAGTCGGTCTTACGGTAACAATCATTTACCTATATCTCAGCAGATTCAAGGGCGTAGAGCTCTTTGGCATAAAACCCATAGCCTCGGGTATATTTGGTATGCCCCTTAACTTCATAGTTGCGCTGGTAGTGTCGAGGCTTACGCCACCACCTCCCCAAAATATCCAGGAGTTCGTAGATAACATCCGCTATCCAAAGGGTGCGGTAAGAGCGGGTGCGGAGGAATGATTGAGCAAGTTATTAACTACACTCTCGCCTTTTACATGTGGCTCGTCCTTGGGCGAGCCGCCCTTTCCTTTTTTACCACGGACAGAAAAAACTTTTTTTACAACATGCTTTATCTTCCCACAGAGCCAGCTTATAGGCTATACCGTTCTTTTTTGCCTTGCTGTCATACTATGGCTATAGTGTTGACTCTTCTGATAATTAGGTTTGCGGTCATAAAGATTCTGTAGGCATACTGGCAATATTTTTTCAATCCCAAAATTGCCCGCTAAAACTGTGATTGCCTTTAACTCCAATTTAATACCGTGTTAAATTCAATCCCACAATTGGCAGCTAAAACCCGTTGCACCCCCATCTTGGAAGTGCTTGTCTAATCTATATTATAACATATCCCCACCCCTCTGAAATGCAAGTAAATTTTCTCGAAGCGGCAGTAGTGCATTTTATTATAGGATATTAGCGGTATGGTCAAAATACATCCCAAAGCTTTTTCTAATTAAATTACGCATATTTTCAAGCTTTTATACAACAACATAGCCTCCCTCCAGATTTACGGTCTTTCAATGCTTTGTTTAAGCTCATCTAATTTACACTTGAAAATACTACCTATAAAAACTGCTGTGTCTAATATTAAGTTTGTGAGATAACATTACCCCATGAAGAGAGATTGGAAGAATTATAACGAAGAACT
>JANWWY010000046.1 GCA_025057455.1 Aquificaceae bacterium | reverse complement strand
AAATACGTTTGCATACTCGGTCTTGAAACCTACGGAGATTATGCTCTTGAACATTATCAGAGGCTTCTATCTGGGTTTGAGGAGATAATCCATATCACAATAGAGTTGAGGCATTGCACTCCCCGAGAGTAAACATTTTTACAATTTTGTAAACATTTTTGCATAACTCTGAGATGGTCCAAAGGTAAAAAAACAGTAAAATAAAGCCTTAGCTAGTATAGGCATGCTGGCATAACCTTTGCATAAAAAACAAAGCAGGAGGTTATAGGATGAAAAAAGTAGAAGCTATAATCAAACCTTTCAAGCTTGATGAGGTAAAGGATGCCCTCGTAGAGATAGGCATCGGAGGGATGACTGTTACAGAAGTAAGGGGATTCGGACAGCAAAAGGGACATACGGAAATATACAGGGGAACAGAGTACGTAATTGACTTTTTGCCTAAGGTAAAGATTGAGGTTATAGTGAGGGATGAGGATGTGGAAAAAGTGGTGCAGACTATTATGAAAACTGCTCAGACGGGAAGGGTAGGCGACGGCAAGATATTCATAATACCCGTTGAAAATGTCATAAGGATAAGGACTGGAGAAAAAGGCGAGCAAGCAATATGAAAAACCATAAAAGGAGGTAACACATGCCAAAGTATTCACCAGCGGAGGTTCTAAGCCTCATTGAGCAAGAAGGGGTCCAGTACGTGGACCTGAGATTCTCTGACCTCTTTGGTCAGTGGCAGCACCTTACCATACCAGCCTACGAGCTATCCCTGGATACCTTTGAAGAAGGTAGGGGCTTTGACGGGTCATCCATAAGGGGTTGGCAGTCCATTCATGAGTCGGACATGCTTGCCTTGCCAGACCCAACCACAGCCTTTGTTGACCCCTTTATGGAACCCAAAACCTTGGTAATGATATGCGATATTTACGACCCAATAACCAGGGAAAGGTACGGAAGGGACACGCGCTACATAGCCCAAAAGGCGGAGCAGTACTTGAAGCAAACGGGCATAGGTGATACCGCCTACTACGGACCTGAGGCTGAGTTTTTCATATTTGATTCTGTAGAGTTTGGAACTTCTGCAAACTATGCCTTCTGGCGAGTAGACTCAGAAGAAGGTTGGTGGAACAGAGAAGTTGCATCATCAGGCTACAAAATACCCCACAAGAGGGGCTATTTCCCAGTGCCACCTTTAGACAAGCTCCACGGACTAAGAAACGAGATGGTTTCCATCATGTCCCAGCTGGGCATCATAGTTGAGCTTCATCACCACGAGGTTGCCTCCGCAGGTCAGGGGGAAATAGACATAAGATACGACTCCCTGGTAAATCAGGCTGATAAGCTCTTCCTCTACAAGTATGTAGTGAGAATGGTAGCTGCAAAGTACGGCAAGTTTGCCACCTTTATGCCTAAGGTCTTGCCTAACGACAACGGTTCTGGTATGCACACTCACTTTTCCATATGGAAGGAAAATACCAACCTCTTTGCCGGTTCTGAGTACGCTGGCGTTTCCGAGACATGCCTTTATGCCATAGGTGGTATCCTAAAACACGGACCAGCCCTTACCGCTTTCACAAATCCTACCCTAAACTCTTACCACAGGCTTGTGCCTGGCTTTGAAGCTCCCGTCAGGCTTGCTTACTCCGCAAGAAACCGTTCCGCAGCTATAAGAATACCCATGTACTCCGCATCCCCCAAAGCGAAGAGGATAGAAATACGCTTCCCAGACCCTACCTGCAATCCCTACCTTGCCTTTTCAGCCATACTAATGGCAGCCATAGACGGCATAGAAAACCGCATACACCCCGGAGAACCCTTCGACAAGGACATATACTCTTTACCACCAGAGGAACTAAAAGACATACCTCAACTTCCTGGCTCCTTGGAGGAGTCTCTCAAGGCTCTTGAAAACGACTACGAGTTTCTTCTAAAAGGTGGCGTCTTCACGGAAGAAATCATAGGCGTCTGGATAGAATCCAAGAAAAAGGAAATAGACGAAATAAGGTTTATACCTCATCCTAAGGAGTTTGAACTTTACTTTGATATCTAAAAAATAAAAAACCGCCCCGCCCCTTTGCGGGGCTAAGGAGGAAAAAAGATGCGTAGGTTAGGTACTATTATACTACTAATTCTGTCAGGCTTAGCCTTTGCAGAAGAACAGGCACCTAAGTTAGATACGGGCGATACCGCATGGCTGTTGGTATCCTCTGCTCTTGTAATGCTTATGACTCTTCCAGGTCTTGCCCTTTTCTACGGCGGTATGGCAAAGAAGAAGGATGTTCTAAACACAATAGCCATGTCCTTTGTAGCTTACTGTTTAGCTTCCGTAATTTGGTTTTTATACGGTTACAGCCTTGCCTTTGGCAAAGACATTGGGGGCGTCATAGGAAGCCCTGAGAAGCTCTTTTTACAGGGCGTAGGAATGGACAGCTTAAGCGGTACTATTCCAGAGTTTCTCTTTGCCATGTTCCAGCTAACCTTTGCAGCTATAACAGTAGCATTAGCCAGCGGTTCTTACATAGAGCGTATGAAGTTTTCTTCTTGGGTTCTTTTTGTGATTCTATGGGTCAGCCTTGTGTACGTACCAATAGCCCACTGGGTATGGGGTGGTGGCTTTTTGGCAAAGGACGGAGCCTTAGACTTCGCTGGTGGTACCGTGGTTCACATAAACGCAGGTATAGCAGGTCTGGTGGGTGCTCTTATTCTTGGAAAGCGTAGGGAGGCTGTGCTTGTTCCCAACAACTTACCTCTGGTAGTCCTCGGCACAGGTTTGCTGTGGTTTGGCTGGTTCGGCTTCAATGCTGGTTCAGCTCTAGGATCTAACAGTCTTGCTGCAGTGGCTATGTTTAACACCAACATAGCTACCGCGGTGGGTGCACTTGGTTGGATGTTTGCGGAGTGGTTTCACAGGGGTAAACCCACCGTGCTCGGCTTGGCATCTGGTGTGATAGCGGGACTGGTAGCAGTAACGCCTGCAGCTGGCTTTGTAAACCCGGTGGGAGCCTTAATAATAGGTGTTATAGCGGGCGTAGTTTGCTACTTTATGGTGTCCTCAGTAAAGCAGAAGATAGGTTACGACGATGCTCTTGACGTCTTTGGCATACACGGTGTTGCTGGCATACTGGGTGCTATTCTTACCGGTGTTTTCGCTGACCCATCCATAAACGAAGCGGGGAAGGGTCTGCTTTATGGTAACCCTGCACAGCTCATAGTACAGATAAAGTCTGTAATAGTCACCGTAGTTTACAGTGGTATCTTGACTGCGGTCATACTCTTCGTTGCTAAGGTCCTAACGGGCCTGAAGATAAACGGAGAGGAAGAAGTGTCTGGGCTTGACAAGTCCCAACACGGTGAAAGTGCATACAACATCTCTTAAGGAGGTATAGACATGAAAAGAGCGATACTTATTACTGCAATTGCAGGGAGCATGGGAAGTGCTCAGGCTCTGGAGCTAAAGACAGAGCTCTTGGGCAAGCTCAACATTAGCGGTGCCTTGACCGTATACGGCATCCATAGCGTAAACAGAACGGATGCTAAGAAAACAAGGTACGACGTAGGTTCAGCCCTCATAAACATATCTAAACCTGCAGAGCCATTTGGCTTTACCTTCATAGGTGGTGCCTACAGCGTTCCCGTGGTTGGTTTAGGAATTGTCAAAACCTCCGACAGCACAGACCTTTTTAGTCCACTGCCCGTAGCTTATATTGAGTTTGCACCCATGAAAGGTTTTTCCCTTCAGGCTGGTAAACTGCCTACCATAATAGGTTATGAATCCGCCTTTACCTACCTAAACAACAACTTCCAAAGGGGTTTGGTGTGGAACATGCAACCCGTAGTAAACAACGGTGTAAGGCTTATCTACAGCACTGACCTTTTCAGCGTAAAGCTGGGTGTGAACGATGGATTCTATACTCTCAGCACCACCAATCCAAAACCTGCTTTTGAGGCAAGCCTCGGGCTTACACCTATAAAGGATGGCTCCATATCCTTTAACTTCCTCATACCCGATAAAAGTTCAAGACCCAACGATACCGCATTCCCTGCCAACAAGAGGCAGTTCAACATGGTAGCTTCTTACAGCGTGGATAAACTCTCATTGGGTGTTGACCTAATTTACGTGGAAGTACCCGCGGATGCGGAAGCTCAAGTTTCTACCAAGGCAAAGGCAAGCGGTGGTGCTTTGCACCTTTCCTATGACCTTAAACCTTTCAAAATCTCCGGAAGGGTGGAGTATACAAAGGACAACTCCAATGCAGGGGGTGTTGACCTAGTAGGTCTCGGAGACGGTAACAAGGCATGGACCTTTACGCTTACGCCATCTTATTCAAAGGGACCTGTTTTCGTAAGGGCTGAGGTTTCCTATTTAAACGCAGACAATGCTTTTACGCTAAACAGCAAGAAGAATCAAACAAGACTGGGACTGGAAGTAGGCTTCCTCTTTTGACCCTCCTGCCCCCTCTCGGGGGCATACATTTATCCTTTGATTATGGAAGTTAAGGCAGTTTTCTTAGACATAGATTTGGGTTAATGAAGATTTGACCTCTTCTTACCAACTTCTCGTTATAATTTTTCCAGCTTTTCTTCATGGAATGACATTATCTTACGAGTCTATATTGGACAAAGCAAAAAAGAAGTATAAAACCCTATCTTGTGATAAACTCTATTGTAAACCTGATGGGGTATATAGTATGAAGATAGTTTTTATTACCTTCCTCTTTGCCCTTTCCTGTGCAGGTGTTATGAACACAAGGGATAAATCAGTAAAGGTTATAAAGGATGTGAGCTCGTGTCAACCTACCCTTGACCCGAAGAGTCCAAGGCCAGCAGTATGCGGAAAATGCGAAATAAAAATAGAAGATGGTAAGCTCATCATAGAAGACACGGAAAGGTGTCCACAGTATGAGGTATACAGGTGTACGAGGAAGGATGGGAAAACCTTCCTGATAAACAACCTAAGATGTGAGCCCGTAGATTAACACTCCTGTGCCCTGTTTTGACTCACCGTAACCGCCTAAGATTGAAATCAGGACTAAGCCTCCCGCGGTGCGTACATGATTATGGAAATGCCAAGAAGGCACAAAACAGCACCTGCAAGGTCATATCTATCTGGCTCCACACCGTCCACCCTCCAACCCCAAATTATAGACATGACCACGAATACACCTCCGTAGGCAGCATAAACTCTACCAAAGTGTGCCAGTTGTAATGTAGGAATTATTCCATAGAGTACGAGCAAAATACCACCCAGAACAGCGTACAGAAAACTTTTCCCCTCTCTTAGCCAAAGCCAAAGTAGATATCCGCCAGCTATTTCACAAAGGCCAGCTAATATAAACAGAAATACAGACTTTAAAAATATGTTCCAGTCCATGTAGACCAATTTAACCTGTTTGCAAATGTAACTACTTGACCTACCACCATGACCGCTGGTGACTCAACATGAGGTGGGTTTGTAGAAAGCTCCATAAGGTTTGTTATTATCAATCTTTGCTCTTGGGTTGTTCCCCTCTCTA
>JANWWY010000045.1 GCA_025057455.1 Aquificaceae bacterium | reverse complement strand
TAGAAAGTCAAGCAGGACGCCGTTTTGTGTAATTAGCTCAAGGGCTTGCTTTGAACCGGGTGCTACCGCAAACACCACATCGGGGTGAACCTTTCTACCCCTTAGCATCATACCCGCACGGGTAAGGTCAACAAAGGAAGAGTTGGTGCAAGAGCCTATGACCACTTGGTCCACCTTTATGCCCTCTACTTCCCTTACTGGCACCACGTTATCGGGTGAATGGGGACAGGCTATCAAAGGTTCAAGCTCAGAAAGGTTTATCTCAATCAGCTCGTCGTACTCCGCATCTTCGTCTGGCAGTAGTTCTATCCAGTCTTCCTCCCTTCCCTGAGCTCTCAGATAGGCTCTTGTAACCTCGTCAGATGGAAAGATGGAAGTTGTAGCACCAAGCTCCGCACCCATGTTGGTTATGGTGGCACGCTCTGGGACAGAGAGCTCTTTTATTCCATCTCCAAAGTATTCAAAAATCTTACCTACACCACCCTTGACGGTGAGCCTCCTTAAGAGTTCAAGGATAATGTCCTTTGCGGTTACCCAGGGGGGTAGCTTACCCGTCAGCTTCACGCCCACAATCTTGGGCATTTTCAGGTAAAAAGGCTCTCCTGCCATGGCTGCCGCTACATCCAGACCACCAGCCCCTATGGCTATCATACCCACACCCCCAGAAGTAGGAGTGTGTGAATCTGAACCCAGGAGTGTTTTTCCTGGCTTTGCAAACCTTTCCACATGCACTTGATGGCATATACCGTTTCCAGGCTTGGAAAGCCATATACCGTAACGCTTTGCAACGCTCATAAGGTACTTATGGTCATCTGGATTCCTGAAGTCTGTCTGTAGCATGTTGTGGTCTATGTAGCTAACGGAGAGCTCCGTCTTTACCCTGTCTACGCCCATAGCCTCAAACTGCAAGTAAGCCATCGTACCAGTGGCATCCTGCGTAAGAGTCTGGTCTATTTTTATGGCTATCTCTTCCCCGGGTTCCAGCTTACCGCTCAGAAGATGGTTTTGAAGTATCTTGTATGCTACCGTTCCCCTTGCCATGCATTGCCTCCTTTCAAAAAGTGATGATTTATATTATAGCCTTTTAACCAAGAAGATACTTAGCCACTTCTTGTTTAACTGAGGGGTTTATGCCCAACTTTTTTAGCTTGCTGTCGTCAGCCCTTAGAAATTCATACAGGTTTTCAAAGTTTCTGTATATGAGCTTTTTCTTCACTTCTCCTATTCCCTTTATGTTGTCCAACACATCTTTAAGCCCTTCCTTCAGCCTCAGATGCTTGTTGTATGTAAGGGCAAAGCGATGTGCTTCATCCCTTATCAGACCAAAGACCCTGTAAAGTATAGGATGCTCTTTCAGTTTTATCTCCTCGCCCTTTTCCGATATGAGGATTTCTTCCTCCTTGGCAAGGGCATAAACCTTTATGGGTAGAGAAAACCTATCCCTTACCCTAAGAGCTACGTTGAGTTGTCCGTAGCCACCATCTATAAGCCACAGGTCTGGCATTTTTTCTTCACCCTCTTTTAGCCTCCTTGCCCTGCGCGTAAGCACCTCTTCCATTGCCTTGTAGTCATCTATGCCCTCAAGGGTTTTTATTCTGTATCTTCTGTATCCTTTTTTGTTCATGGTACCCATCTCCCAAAGGACGCATGAACCTACCGTATAATCCCCGTAAAAATGAGAAATGTCAAAACCTTCAATCCTCTCAGGAAGTTCTAACTTTAGAACTCTCATAAACTCTCCTTTCAGAAGACCGGGGTCAAGATGCTCTCCCAAGTTTTCTCTAATGAGCTCCTCCAGTTCGGGCTCTATTTCCCTACTAAGTTGAAAGCTTCCCCTCTGTGAAAGCCACCAAAGGACTTCTTCTGAAATCTCGGCGTTTAGCACAAGGTTTTGAGGAAGTGGGCTCGTGTAGTAGAAGCCAAGTAAAAACTCTTCAAAGTCCTCCTCCCTTTCAAGGGTTATAACCTGCTTGTCTACGAGCCTTCCAGACCTTATCAAAAACACGCCCACGAGCCTACCCATACGGTAGTGCACGTCAGCGTTTCTATACCTTAAACCCGACACTTTCTGACCCAGGGAAAGGTTTTCCAAAGCCTGTATCTGGTCTCTTATCACCGCACAGCTTTCAAAGTTGAGCTTTTGCATCTCTTGGTCTATCTTTGAGTATAGCTCTTCCAAAATTTGACTTACTTCACCTGAGAGCATGGCTATGGATGACCTCACATACAGACCGTAGGAGTCCTTGTCTATAAGACCGCAGCAAGGTGCGGAGCAAAGACCAAGATGATAGTCCATACAGGGCTCTTTTCTCGTTGGCATGGGGTCACAGGTGCGAAGCTTAAAGAGCTTATGTATGAGTCTTTTCACCCTTTTAGCCTTTGAAGTGTTAAAAAATGGTCCAAAGAGGATACCCTCGTGCTCGCTGCCTCTTACCACCTTTATGGTGGGATATGGCTCTTCCGTGATGAGCAGTAAGGGATAACCACCTCCGTACTTGTGCAACACATTGTATCTGGGTTTGTGAAGCTGTATAAGGTCCACCTCAAGGGTAAGGGCTTCATACGTGTTGCGGGTTACTATCCACTCTACACAGTCGGAATTTTCTATGATTGCCCTTTCCTTTCCATCCTTCTCTACCAGTTTGTAGTGCTGGATTAGTCTGTCTCTTAGACTTTTAGCCTTGCCTATGTATAGGTGTTTACTGCCCTTTTTGAAAATGTAAACGCCAGGCTTGTCTGGTGCCTTTTGAAGCTCTTCAAAGGATACCATGTTGATAAAATATAGGCTTCACAACAGGTGAGCAGTGTTGTATCCATCTACGCCATAGTAACTTAGGCTGAAATGCGGGTTGTTAGGTTAAATACTTACTTTTGCGGTAGCAGACCTGAAATCCTCCATTAACCTTTTTACCGCAAGCTCCTTCTTTTTAGCTTCTATGATTATATCAACTCTCTTGGAGCCAAAAACTTGAACAAAAGCTAAAAAATCCTCCAGCTTTATCCAATCTCCATGTTCCCCAAACCTGTGCTTACCCTCCGGCTTTGAAGAGAGATGAAACTCTGGCACTCTGTCTTTCCATGTTTGCAAAACATCTTTAGGTTCAAAGGTTGATGGATTAAGGCTGTTGTGATAGTGGTCGTAGACTATGGGAATGGGAAGGTCCGCTTCCAAGAGGTCTCTTACTGTGTAATGTCTTTCGTCGTTTTCTACTGCAAGCCTTTTCAAAAGCCAAGGGTTAGACCTGAGAACTTTTTTAAACCTTTCTACGCTGTCTTTTTTGTCCCCGTATATGCCACCCAAGTGTATAACCACTATGCCTTTATCGTCAACTCCCAAGGTATCCAAAAGCCAGAAGTGATATTCAAGCTCTCTCAAAGAAGAGTCTACAACTTCCTTCTTTGGTGAGCTAAGCACCACAAACTGACCAGGATGCATGGTAATCCTTATGGGATATTGCTTTAATGTTTTTGAAAACTCTATAAGCCTCTCTTCTATGGGCTTGAGCCACTCCCTCTTGAAAGCCTCATGGGAAGCAAAGGGTATAAACTCTGAGCCAAGCCTAAAGATGCCACAGCCAAGCTCAAGGGAAAGGTCAAGAAGACTTTTAAAGTCTGCGAGGTTTTTCTCAAAGGCTTCCCAAACCCTTTCAAAGCTAAGATTGGAGAGCCTAAACTTCCTGTTGGTGGTTATCTTTCCATCCGCCGTAGAACAGAAAAATCCTACTCTTATACCTTTTATTTCAAACACACGGGAATTATACTTTTTTCTTATGTTCGTTGACAGAGTAAAAATTCACGTTAAGGCAGGAGATGGTGGGGATGGTGCGATAGCTTTTTTAAGAGAAAAATACAGACCTTTTGGGGGTCCAGCAGGAGGCGACGGAGGAAAAGGTGGTGACGTAGTCCTTGTGGCTACAGGGAGAAAACATACCCTCTACGACTTTAAGTTTCAGGCACACTTTAAGGCTAAAAGGGGGGAGCACGGGAAGGGTAAAAACCAGCATGGAAAAGATGGAGAAGACCTAATCATAGAAGTGCCAGTTGGCACCGTAGTAATGGATGCGGAGACGGGCAAAACCATATGCGACCTTGTGGAGGAAGGTCAAAGATGCATAGTCGCAAAAGGTGGGAAGGGTGGAAGGGGCAACGCACGCTTTGCTACGCCTACCAATCAGGCACCAAGGTATGCGGAGAAGGGGGAAAAGGGCGAAGAAAGATGGCTTATTCTTGAGCTAAAGCTAATAGCGGACGTAGGGATAGTTGGTCTTCCTAACGCAGGAAAGTCTACGCTCATATCAAAGCTTACAAAAGCAAGACCAAAGATAGCGGATTATCCCTTTACCACGCTATCTCCCGTGCTTGGAGTTATGGCAATAGATGAAGAGACGCAGGTTGTGCTTGCGGACATTCCTGGACTTATAGAAGGTGCCAGTCAGGGCAAAGGTTTAGGTCATGAGTTTCTCAGGCACGTAGAGAGGACAAAACTTCTCTTGCATCTCGTGGATGTATCCGATGCACGGCTGGAAGACCCCATAAAAGCCTTTGAAATGGTAAACAAAGAAATGGAAAAATACAGCCCAGAGCTTTTGAAAAAGCCACAGATTGTAGTGGGAACAAAGATAGATAACCTTCTGGATAGGAGCTATTTAGAGGCTCTAAAGGAGGAGTTTGAGAAAAGGGGATACCCCTTTACTGCCATATCCGCACTGACGGGTGAGGGTCTTGATGGACTAAAATACCTGATAGTAAACAAACTGAAGGAGATGGTGCATGAAGAAGGTAGGAAGATACAAGATATCACTGAGCCCACACGTACCGCAGGAGATAGAGCCAATTGAAATAGAGGAATCTGAGCAGTTTTTAGACTTTGCGGAAGAGCCAGGAATATACCAAGGGAAAGTTCCGGAAGAGGGTTTCAGCGTGATATTTGTAGATGGTGTGAGAAGAACGGAGTGTCTGTTTTACATAAGAGACGAAGAGACTGGGGATAGCTCTGAGGGGATTTTTGTATCTGTTGCTGCGGGGGCTATAAAGGTAGAATACGGTAGGCTGAACCTTCTTAGAGAATCCTTCCTTTTAAACCACGTGGAAAGGCTTATGGTCTTTAGAGGAAGAGCCTTCACGGGAGAACTTCTTGGCTTTAGACCCTACAACATTGACGGTGAGCCTTCTGTAGAGGTAAATAGATACATGAAGGAAGAGCTTGAAAGTAGGGTTGCCCTAAAGGCGTATAAGGCTAACAAATCTACCCTTTTGGTATGTGATGGCACTTTAAGCTACAAGCTGAAAAACACGCCTTGTTTAGGTTTTGTCAAGAGCATAAAAAGGTTATACATGGACAAGTTATACGTTAACATTCTATACTCTTTGAGCCCGGGGCAGAGAAGTCCAATTCTCAAAACCCACTATCAGCAAAGGCAGGAAGAAAAGGAGAAGATAGATAAATACACTTGGTACATAAAACTATCCAATCATGATGGTTTACATGGTCTTGCAAGAGTAGAGGTCTTTCCACAAAAGGACTTTGAGAGCGTAAAAAGGCTGGCAGACCTTTCCGCTGGCATACTTCCCCTTTTTGCCAGCCAAT
>JANWWY010000044.1 GCA_025057455.1 Aquificaceae bacterium | reverse complement strand
TAGAGAAGAAGGGCTACGTCCAGAGCTACAAGGAGAAGAGCGGAGGGCGTGGCGGACCGTCTAAGGTCTACACCTTAGCCAGACCAAGAACCTTAGAGCGTGAAGTAGACCACTCTCAAGCTCTTGAGCCACAAGCCCCGCACGAGGCACTTACTGACTGTCCAGAGCCAGAGGAGGGAGTTAGTGGTCAGGAATTTAGTCTATATACTAACTCCCCCTACACAGGGGGAGCAATCCACGAAGTGGATGGACTGGTGGAGGTTGGCAACGCCCCCAACGAAAAAGTAGAGTGTGAAGAAAAATCCCTTAGCAAAAACCGTGCCAACCTTTTGAGAAAGCGTGAAGGAGGACAAACCGTTGACGACCTACCACCAGCGCCCGTGAGCAGGGCTGAGCTTCGGAGAGCCATTCTCAGGAAAAGGGCTACCGCTGGAGCTTTCCAGAGACCAGACGTTCTCAGGCTTGTTGAGAGCGTCAGACAAGCGGTCTATCCACACTTTGCGGTGGAGTTTTACGCTGACCAGTCTAAGCTGTATCTCTACCTGTGTGATGACGCCCAAGCCTTCAAGAGACTTGAGATAGACCTGAGCGGTGGGCTAAGCTACGCAGGTGTATTGCAGGTAGCCAACGAGGTAAAGCAGGCGCTTCAAGAAGTGCAGTCCAAAATCCAAAACACGGTAGAGGAAAAGCAAGACGAGACTGAGCTTCTGGAAACCTTCCTAAGCCTTGCGGGCTTGCGGAAAGAGGACATTCAAGAAGTGGTAGCCTTTGCAACCCAGATACGGGGCTTAGGCTGGAAAGTGCAAGGCAGTAGGTTGCGGTGGCTCATAGACGGAGTTGAAGTTGACGGCTTGGACTTAGACCTTTGGGAGCTAAGGGGCTTGAGCAAGGAAGAAGCTAAAGACCGAGTTTTGATTGCCATTGAAAGAGTGGCGGAGATAGAGCCTGTAGGAGGATGAGCCATGAGAGTTCTCTTCCTTGACCTTGAGACAACGGGGCTAAAGCCTGAAAGGTCTTTGGTGTGGCAGGTAGCCTACGCAAAGGCGGTGCAAGAAAGCGACAGAGTTAGAGTTCTGGAGATGGTGGAGATTGTTGGAAGAGAGTGTATCCAAAATAGGGAGCTTAAGCAAGTCTTAGAGTGGGCTGATGTTTTGGTAGCTCACAATGTGTATTTTGAAGAGGAGTTCTTAAGCCACAAGGGACTACCAGTTCCTAAGGAAAGCTTTTGCACAATGAGAAGGGCTACTTCCGTATGCAAGATACCTAACCCTTACTACGTAGATGACAGGGGCAACATAAGAGAGTGGCTAAGTCCATACAAAAGACCAAACCTGAGCGAGGCTGTGCAAGTTTTGGGGCTTGAAGACCATCTTAGAGCTGTATGTAGAAACCTTACTTTTCACGACGCACTTTGCGACGTCTACGCTACCATCTTCCTATACGCTAAGTTGAAAAACCTTGAGCTTGAGTTTGACGGATACAGAATAAGAAGAGCTAACTCCCTGCGTAAATACCTAACTGTCAGGCAGTATGCGGTTGTGGGCAAAGAAGAGCTTCTACGGAGCATAGCGTCTCAGAGCTTACTGGTTAAAGTTTTGGAGAAAGTCTTTAACCTCTCTGAGAAGTTTAGAAGGCTCAAAGATAGGTGGAGAAGCGAAGAAGACCTCCCATTTTAGATCCCATTTTTAGACCTCCAATGTGACCCTCCCCTGAGACCATCCCCTGACCCCTGACCCTTAGCAGTTTTGGTCTTAGCTCATAATCCAACTAAAAACTCGTTCCACGTTTTACCCAGTTCCGTATATAAGTGCCTGCAACCTGGTGGAAGATGTGCGTATAGAGCATTTAATAAGGCAGAAGTACGGTTGGGTTTTTAGCACGTGGGAGTATCCAGAGAAAGAGCTCTTGGAAAAGGTTATTGACAATGCGCCCTTAGTAGCTTGGCTATACACAAAAAAGGTAGCCAGTTCACGGGGCGAGGATGTGCCAGAAGAGTATGTAGAGCTTTTTAGGGCAAAAGTAGGGGAGGAGAAGTTAAAAGAGCTTGAGAAAGCCTATGAGGAGGCCATAAGCATAAGGAATTCTTTTGAAATGAAGGAGTTTTTGGAGAGATATACAATGGAGTGGGAAGAGGACTATGCGAAGCTCATTTTAGGTGCTGGGGGTGGTGGGCATGACTTGATGCGTGGGGGGCAAGACGTTTTGAGGATAGAAGAGGAGACCAGTGAATTTGAGAGGGAGCTTTCCGCAGTTTTGGGGTGTTCAGGAAAAGATTTAGAGGGCTCGGGAGAAGAAGGAGGAAAGGAGCTTCCTGGTTTTAGAGGTGGAAGGGGGGAAGGCGGGGTGCGTTTTAGCGAGAGGTACTTGGAGATAAAGCCCAATGAGCATTTAAAGAAGTACCTCAGTTGGCTTTATGCGGAAGAGGTGAGAAGGGTAAAGAGTAAGGATGGTGGGAAGCTAAACATAAAGGAATACGTCAAGTGGCGGGCGAGAGGAAGTCCGAGCGAGGAAAACTTAGCCCTGTTTACTCGCCTGCGGAAAGCGGAAAGTTCGCCAAAGATAGTGCTTATAGTGGACACTAAAGTTCCAAAAAAAGCAAGAAGAAAATGTGTTCACCCTTTTTCCCTCTAACCATCGGAGAAAGCACCGCTATGCGTTTACCTCTGTAATTTTCAGGTTGTGCTGGCGGGCACCTCTTATAACAATCCTGTCTAAATAGCTCATAGCAGGCTGTTCTGTCTTGTGGATATTATATCCTCCCGAGGTGCCTGCTTGTAGGGTGATATTTGATAGGGAACATCTGGCCTTTTACCGCTCAAGAGCTCCTCAATGGTTATGACCTGCAACTTTGGAAACTGCCTTCCTGTTATGTTGCAACTGTAAAAGCCTGCCTTGCTGGCTTCCTCTAACATCTGCTTTGTAGGTTTTTCAAGGGTTATAAAAATACCCATCTGAGCCTTTTCTCTTTCCACTACGCTCAGGAGCTCTCTTACGTCCTTTACAGAGACCTTACCGCTCTTTACCTGCACTATGGCTTTTCCCAGTTTGTCCTTGTCTGCGTAGAAGTATACTACCCCGTCTATGCCCTTGTCCGCACCCCTCTTTTTGTCCGCATATGGTCTGGCATCCACCAGAGACAAAGCCCACCACTGAAACTGAAACCTATCTTGAGAAGCCAGCTCCCTTGCACCAGAGAGGTCCACCGGCTCACCTATCACCTTGTAGTCCTTTCCTGCGGACAGGTTAAAGGTGGTTTTTAGCCTCCACTTTATCAGGTTTATGGCGAGGTGGGTTATGTCTATGCCTATCCACTTCCTGTTCAGCCTGTGAGCCACCGCTATGGTAGTGCCACAGCCACAGAAGGGGTCCAGCACCACATCTCCTTCTCTTGAGCTTGCAAGGATTATGCGCTCAAGCAGGGCCTCTGGCTTTTGCGTGGGGTAGCCAAGCCTTTCTTTGTCAGAAGGCATTATGGGTTGCATCACCCACCAATCCTCTGGATGTTTACCCAAAGGGTTAGGTTCATAGCTCTCATACACCCTTTTCTCTCTGAAAGCTCTTGCTTTATATCTGAGTCTTTGTTGACTTTCCTCTGAATATGGTATTCTTACAGCGTCCACATTAAAGTAGTAGTTATTGCTTTTTGTATATCTTAGAATAATATCGTGCTTTCTGGCAAAGTCTTTTTTTGGAACGCCCCCACCTCTGTAACACCACACGATTTCGTTCCTAAAATTCTTGTGGTCAAAGACCGCATCCATGAGCACTTTTAAGTAGTGGCTCGCAGTTGGGTTGCAGTGTAGGTATATACTTCCAGTAGGCTTTAGAACCCTCTTTAGCTCCAAAAGCCTTATACACATCATCGTCAAATAAGCCAGCATGTCGTTGCGTTCGAGAAACTCCCTAAATGCCTTCATCATATTCACTACTTGAGGTGGTGCGGTCTCCATAATTTTCTGATAAGCCCTTTCTGTCTCTTCGGTCCAGTGCCAAGTGTCTTCAAAGGCAACTATCTGAGCTTGAGAAGGTTCTCCGGTTGGTTCTCTAAAAAGCACGTTGTAGTCCGCCTTTGAGTTAAAGGGTGGGTCCAGGTATATAAGGTCCACGGACTCGTCTTTTATGTATTCTCTCAAAACCCTAAGATTATCTCCGTAATAGAGCTGGTTTTCCATTAAGGATTATTTTAATCTCACAATCCTTGCCTACCAACAAGCCCATATGGAGCGTGGAGTTTAGCGGAGGCACCAATGGTTATGACAAGGCGTTAAAGCACATAGAAGAAGAAGAACTCGGGAGACATAGAGTTTGTGAAAGAACTTTACAAAAACAAAGAGGGGCAGGTCTTCTTTCTTTACGGCGGAGAACAATACGAGGGCTACCTTGAGAAAGCAAGACAAACCTTTCCAGAAATTCCAGTAAGCAACCTCTTTTTTGCGGTCAACGTGGCAAGAGCCCTCGAGCAGGTAGTCCAAGAACTCTTAAGACAAAGAGAACAGCTTGACCACCCCTACCACCCCTTTGCCTTGCCTTGCCCGAAGACCATTGTAGTCCAAGCCCGCAAGCTGTCAAGGACAGGCGGGCTTCGCCCACCTGTCTCGCTTCGCGAGATGGCTGGCCGAAGGCCAGCCATCCTTGACAGCCTGCGGGCTTGGACTAGCTTTTTTGTGTGGCAAGGCAAGGCAAAGCAAGTTATGACCCCCCTACGCTGTGTTTGTTTCTTGGTAGGAAACGTTAATATAAGTGTGATTAGATTAACACAACAAAGTCCTGAAAAAGGAAAACAACCCTGCCTACCCCAAGTTCGTCAGGGAATATGACGTTTTGGCAGCCATGAGGCTACTGAAGATAAAGCCCGCTAAGAGCAAGGAAAGGTTAAAGCTACCAAAGCCTAAACAAACCTAACCGCACCTAACCGCACCTAACCTACCACGCTTCCTTTGTCGCCTTGCTGCGCAACTTGACAGACATGTCGCCACCACCGAAGTTAGGTGGCTATCTCAATGATAAGTGGCATGTCTTTTACATTTTGCATGTAGTTAGACCTTGCTTTGCCTTGCCCTTGCCACAGAGAAAAATTTAGCCGAAGCATAAGGCGGGCTGTCAAGGGCTACGTCCCGCCGAAGGCGGGATGGCGGGCTTTAGCCCGCCACCCTTGACAGCCCGCCTGCTTCGGCTACCCTTATTTTTGGGCAAGGGCAAGGCAAGGTTTAGCAAACAATCTTCAGAGCTCGGTGCCTACCTCTCAGAGTTCGGTGCCAATCCATAAAACACGGTGAAAGTGGAGCATGGAAGCCATAGTGGAGCTTTTAGAGGGCATTATGGTAGCCTGCCTTTTTGCTTTTTTGCTTTTTTGCATTTTCCACCCTTTCCCGACACAGAGTGTCAGTATATTACTTCCTCAAACCTTGCCTTTTAGTTGCATTCATTGCAGTGAAATTGGACTAAAATGAAAAAGGAGGTAGCTTTGCGTGATGAAAGCAAAAAAAAAGCGTTCTTCCACTATGATAGTGCCAGTTGGAAGCTTTGACGATTTTTGTAAATTTACAATTTTCGTCAAAATGTTAACTAACCGTTGAAAGCATGAATATGCCGTAAACTAATAGCATGCAAAAACCACAGAGACCACAGAAGCCAAAGCAACAGCAAGAACAAAAAAGAGAGAACATCCATCAGAACCTCTTACTCAAGACCGCCCACGAGCGTGGTTGGAAGTTAAGGCTAACCTTTATGAATGGCAAGGAGCTGGAGGGCATCCTCGTAGGCTACGACAACTACACGCTTACTCTAAAGCTTCCAGACGACAGAGTGGTGTGCTACTTTAAGCAGGCATTTGAAAGCTTTGAAGTTGTAGTGCCCACGTAGCTTGACTGATATCTGAGAAGGTTGCTAAAATAAAAAGTGCCCCCTACCAGGGAAAGGTGGGGGGTAGGAGGAAAGTAATGCTTGCCGAAAACCCAACTAACAGGTATAATAACACAGGTAGGGAAGTAAATCAAGCCCCACCTAACGGGCAAGGGACAGGCTTCCAAATAGCTACCCTTCCAAGACCACTGTTAATCCTTGATTTCAGAAGGCTTAACCAAAGTCCTCGTAGGCTACCCCACCACAGAAGGTTAGCACTGTTTTCTACGCACAAGAAGTATAGGAAACAGCTTCCTTATCTTGTGTTTATAGCAAATCCAGAAACGGGGAATATTGCTGATGCTCGGATAGTTAAGACTGACAACACACTTTACACGCTTAACGTAATGGCGAGGAGGTGGGGACTTGCTCTGTTGGTGCATCCGCAACCTATAGCCATTCCAGAGGGCTTCTGGCAAGAGTGGAAAAGAGAAGCAAGAACCCCCGCTAAAAGGCTTGAGCTAATCCGAAAGTATGAGCTGGCGAAGGATAAAAACATTTTTGCTCTTACCCGCATCATCGTAGATGTTGACCAGCCCTACGAAACCGCAGAGCAGACCGTTCTGAGCGTTTTCAAAAAGCTCGGTATAGTCAGAGGCTTTGTGTTGGGGAGAACCAAAAGCGGCAATCTAAGAGGCATCGTCTATCTTACCCACACCGCTGTAAGGATTGGCTACGAAGTAAGACAAGGAGTAGTGTTGGAAGACTACAGGCACTTTTACCTAAGCCCACACACCAAGCACAGCAACGGACACACGCACTACCAAAACTTTAGGGAGTTTTTAGCCATCCTTTACGGGCTGTTAGAGAAGGAAGGGCTTAAGGTAGACTGGAGCTTCTTTGACAGAGTGAACCACCCCATATGGTGGAGTAGGTTAGACACAAGATTTTTCACTCCAGTTTTGTCAAGAAGTGGCTCTACGAGGTTTTATACCCTCTACAACAGAGCAAAAAAGGTTCAAGAACAGGAGGGCTTGTGGGAAGTTCCAAAGCGGGGCAAGCCCTTTAACCTTACCCAGCACTTCTGGCCACAGCACTACAAACCACGGGAGGAGAAAGAGGAAAAGAGAGTAGAGATACCAGCTTTTGTGAGAAACCACTTTGACGCCTTTGTCTTGTGGCAAAGAGCAGTGGAAAGCTTAGCCAAAAAGCATTCCAGAGAACGCTTCATGAGAGTGATAGTCCCAGCGGTTGG
>JANWWY010000043.1 GCA_025057455.1 Aquificaceae bacterium | reverse complement strand
TGGAGTTGAAACACCGAGGCGCAAATCTCTCTTCTGTTGC
The DNA here is from genome assembly GCA_025057455.1 of Aquificaceae bacterium. Classification (GTDB taxonomy): domain Bacteria; phylum Aquificota; class Aquificia; order Aquificales; family Aquificaceae; genus Pampinifervens. The sequence goes on along the minus strand of JANWWY010000043.1, from coordinate 7,803 downwards.
AGTTAGAAGTTGCTAATCTACCGTGTGGAGTTGAAACCTGCTAAATTATGATTTGTGCAATTTAACGTATGATGGTTGCTAATCTACCGTGTGGAGTTGAAACACATAGTAGGCGGTTTAGATATCACACCGCATGCAGGGTTGCTAATCTACCGTGTGGAGTTGAAACCCGTCCTGCGTGGAACAACATTCAACAAAACGAGGTGTTGCTAATCTACCGTGTGGAGTTGAAAATGGAGTTGAAATGCACAGGATTAAGAGTTCATGGGTCTTCGCAAAGCTTGACGACCTTTAGCGTTTTACCTTTATCTGTTTTAAAAACACTTTGATTTTCCAGTTTTGCCCTTAGTATGTAGCCCAGAGCAAACCCACCCTTTGGGCTTGTTGAGGTTATCAAGCCAATGTCCTTATCTTCCAACCTTATTTTTTCACCTTCTGATATGCCTTCACCTTCAAAGAGAGCGAGGAGTCTTGGAAGTCTGCCTCTGTAGTATACCCTTGCTATTGCTTCCTGACCTACGTAACAACCTTTTGTCAGGCTTATGGCATGCTTTAGCATACAGGATTCAAGAGGAGAAAAGCCCTCTCTTAACTCTTTTCCAAGCTTTGGTATAAGTCTTTTTATGCGTAGGTCTTCAAAATCATCCTGAGAAATTTCGTCCTCTTCCTTAAGTGGAAGTCCGTTGCCAAAGATATCATAGCCTTCTTCCCTTATTCTTATTGGGTTTGAAGCTACTATAGTGCCCTCCAGCTCTACAACCTCCCAATTTTCCAGCTCTATGCCAAAATGTGACTTTATAAAGTCCCTTGCACCCTCACCAAAGATAAACACATGTTCAACATTCACAAGTTCAAAGTAGACCCTCATAGAAAGCTTTAGCCTGCTGAACTCTTCCACTACGGTCTTGCCTTCAAGAGGAGTGTTAAGAAGGTAAAAATCCCTTATCTTATACACATAGAACTCACCTATGGGAAAGCCGTTCTGCTTTAGCCAGAGGTTGTAGGTGAGGGTATTTTCCTTCATCCCCTTTATGTCGTTGGTAAGTAGATTATGAAGGAATGCGGTATGCTCTTCTGCCATTCCTTTGGGTAATAATTTTCCCTGCTTGCCGTAAACCTTTATGGTAGAGCCTTCTATCCTTATCCATTTCATGCTTAAAGAAATTAGTGCCTTTTGAGGACTTTTTTCAATGATGCCCGTCAAAGCTCAGGTCTTTCTCAGTTTCACAAAGCCGAAGAAAACCATCAAAAGGGTTATAAGTATAAAGGTGTAGACCACGTATTCCCTTAGCACGTGAGGGAGGATGAATAGAATTAGAAGAGCGGTGATTATCATGAACCCAAGGGTTATAACACTCATGGCAAGTCTGTTTATATCCCTTCTAAGGTCCTCTATGAGCTTTTCTTCACCAGTGTATTCTACAGATACCCTTAACTCACCCCTTTCCAGCTCCCTCAGGAACTTCTTTGTCTTTGGCACAGCCTGAAGGCTTAACTTTGTTATCAAAAGTGTGTTTTTTGCAAGCTCTCCTTTTGTCAGCATGGGTGTTATAATTTGTCTAAATCCCTTCTTCACCATAGGCTCTATCTCTCTTATGAGCCTAAAACTTGGGTCGAGCTGTGTAGCAACTCCCTCCGCAAGGGCAAGTGTCTTGAGAAGTAGGAATAGGTCTGGCGGTAACCTCATCTTGTACTTGTGGGAAAGTTTAAGAGTGTCGTTTACAACCTTTGATAGCTTTACCTCCCCTACGGGTTGCATAAAGTAATAGGAAAAGAGTATCTCCAGCTCCCTTCTCAAAAAGTTTTCCTTTTCTGTCCTTGCGGATATACCAAGGTCGTACAGAGCATCCATAACTAAGTCAAGGTCGTTTTTGACTATACCGTACATGAGCTGAAATAGATTAAGCCTATCCATGTTGCTCAAGGTTCCTACCATTCCATAGTCAAGTAGAGCTATGCTTCCATCCTTCATCACGAGAAAGTTGCCAGGATGCGGGTCCGCATGAAAAAAACCATCGTTGAATACCATCTTTAGGTAAATCCTTGCACCCATCCTTGCAAGCGTTGCGAGGTCGTATCCACCAGCCTTTAGCTCACTAAGGTTGTTTATCTTTATTCCCTCTATATACTCAAGGCAGAGAACCTTCTTTGTTGTGTACTCCCAATAGACCTCTGGCACATAAACACCCTTGTAGTCTTTAAAGTTTTTCCTAAAGGTTTCGCAGTTTCTACCTTCTCTTATGTAATCAAGCTCGTTCCTTATTGTGTAAGAGAATTCTTCCAAAAGGGATTTTATTTCCCAAACTCTTCCCAGTTCTGTTTTAGAGGCCCTTTCTACAATCTCTTCCAAAATGGCGAGGTCTTCTTCCACTTCTCTTTCCACACCAGGTTTTTGAACCTTTAAAACCACCTTCTTACCATTTTTTAACACCGCTCTGTGAACTTGACCTATAGAGGCTGAAGCTAATGGCTCCTCTTCAAACTCTAAAAAGACCTCTTCTACTTTCTTCCCAAGCTCCTTTTCCAAAACACTTTTTATGTCCTCTGGGTTTGCAGAAGGCACTCTGTCCTGAAGCTTGGAAAGTTCGTTAATATAACTTTCTGGAAGTATGTCTGGTCTTGTGCTTAGAATCTGTCCTATCTTTATAAAGGTGACTCCAAGTTCTTCAAAAGCCAATCTTAGGTGTTCTTCCTGCTTATATCTTTCCATACTTTTTTTATGTCCCAATAAACCCCAATGGAAAGGCACCAAGTATCCAAGTCCAAATCTTGACAGCATAAAGCCAAACCCGTGCCTTGCAAGGACGCTTGCTATGTGTGCTTTTCTTTTTGTATGACTGAGAAGCATTTTATAAAAATCTATATGCTGGGCAACAATTTTGTAAACATAGTATAAAAGTCTACGACCTTTGCTATAATTTTTCACTCATAAATTTTCACGGAGGAAGGCATGAAACTACACGAGCATCAGGCAAAGGAAATTCTAAAAAAATACGGTTTGCCCGTTCCAGAGGGTAGGGTTGCCTTTAGTCTCCAGGAAGCCTTGCAGGCGGCTGAGGAGCTTGGGGATTTCCCTCTTGTGGTAAAGGCTCAGGTGCACTGCGGTGGAAGGGGCAAAGCCGGAGGCGTAAAGCTCGTAAAGAACACGCAGGAACTTGAGCAGGCGGTAGAAAGCATGCTCGGGAAGACTCTTAAGACCTTTCAGTGTCCAGACGGCAAACCCGTGAGCAGGGTATGGATAGAAAAGGCAACCAACATAGAAAGGGAGTATTACCTTTCAATAACCCTTGATAGGGCAGTTTCAAAGCCCATCCTCATGGCTTCCGCAGAAGGTGGCATGGAAATAGAGGAAGTGGCAAAGGAAAAGCCAGAAGCCATACACATGCTACATATAGACCCAGCTCTTGGTCTTATGCCCTCGCAGGCAAGAAGGCTTGCCTTTAGAATGGGACTGCCAGTGTCTGAGTTTGTGAAAGTTGCCCTTGCCCTCTACAAGGCTTACATGGAGCTGGACGCAAGCCTTGTGGAAATTAACCCCCTTGTGCTTACAAAAGAAGGAAGTCTCATACTTTTGGATGCCAAGGTGGAGCTGGATGACAATGCCCTAATAAGGCACAGAGACCTTGAGGAGCTTGAAGACCTTACGCAGTTAGACCCCCTTGAGGTAGAAGCTAAGAAATACAGCCTAAACTACATAAAGTTAGACGGAAACATAGGTTGTATGGTAAACGGTGCTGGTCTTGCCATGACCACCATGGACATAATAAAGCTGGCAGGGGGTGAGCCGGCAAATTTCTTGGATGTAGGTGGTGGTGCCAACGTGGAGCAAATAGCCAACGCCTTTAGGATACTTATGGCTGACCCTAACGTAAAGGCGGTATTTATAAACATCTTTGGTGGTATTCTCAGATGCGACAGGCTCGCTCAGGGGCTAATTGAAGCTGCCAAGATGGTAGACATAAAGGTGCCAGTTGTAGTTCGCATGGAGGGAACAAACGTAGAAGAAGGAAGGAGACTTCTTGCGGAGTCTGGTCTTAACTTCATAAATGCGGTGGATATGTGGGACGGAGCTAAAAAGGCGGTGGAGCTGGCGGGATGATGCTTGTTGACTTTGAAAGTTTACCCAAAGTAGCCAGAGAGTCAATGAACCAATATCACAAAGAAGAGGTAGACATAATAAACCAGCTTTACAGAGCTTGTAAAGAAGGCAATACCGAGGAAATAGATAGAGCGTTAGCGGTTTTTTTTAGACCACATAGAAGAGCATTTCAGTCATGAAGAGGAGCTAATGAGAAAGGTAAACTTCTTTGCCTATCCTATGCATAAAGCAGAGCATGACAGCGTAAGGGCACACATCTCTCAGTTGTATAGAGATTGGGGAAAGCATAAGAACCCTCAGAGCATCCTGAAATTCCTTGAGGAATTTTTCATAAACTGGCTTTTCTCTCACATATCTACAATGGACACGGTTACCGCACAGCATGTAGGTGAAGGAGTATGAACTTTAACTTCATAGATGCAATAGACATGTGAGATGGAACTAAAAAGGCTATGGAACTGGTGGGAAAGGGTAAAATAGAAAAACTATGAAGGTTTTTGAACAGGAGTATTTTTCAGGTGAAGAGCTTTTTGATGTGTTGGTTGAAGGTGACTGCATTCAAATTATGGACAGGCTTCCTAACGAGATTTTTGACATGGTTTTTATAGACCCACCCTATTACCTTCAACTTCCTGCGAGTAGAAAGCTGAGGCGATGGGATGTCAGGACAGAAGTTAATGGCGTAGGTGAGGAATGGGACAAATTTGAGAGCTTCGAGGAATACGACAGTTTTGTAGTAAAGGTGCTTGAAAGAGTGCAAAGGCTAATGAAGCCTAATGCTACCCTTTGGGTAATAGGCACATACCACAACATACATCGCTGGGGAAAAATTATGCAAGATATGGGCTTTTGGATACTGAACGATGTAATATGGCTTAAGACAAACCCCATGCCTAACTGGCTGGGAGTGCGGTTCACCAATGCTACAGAAACGCTCATATGGGCGGTGAAGGATAAGGGCTCAAAAAAGTATACCTTCAACAAAGAATATGCAAGGCAGTTTGGTAAAATTTACGAAAATGTTTGGAGGATACCTATATGCTCTGGAGAAGAGAGGTTAAGAGACGAAAAGGGAAACAAGGTCCACCCAACCCAAAAGCCCGTTGAGCTTCTAAAGAGAGTAATACTTACTTCTACAAGAGAAGGAGACCTTATCCTTGACCCCATGGCTGGCGTAGGGACTACAGGCTTCGTTGCTAAGATGCTTAATAGACGCTTCTTTATGGTAGAGAAAGAAAAAATCTATGTGGAGTGGACTAAGATAAGGTTTGAAAAATTTTTTAAAAATAGCTTATTTGTTTAAGAATCATGTGTGATGATATTATAACGATACTTAACGACGCTATTTTTTCAAAGGATAAGTATGAACTCCTGAGGAAGATTGTGGATAATCCTGAAAGATTTACTGGTCTATTAAGACCTACGAAGCCCTATGGCAAGGTTATACAGTTTTTACTTCAATCGCACGAAATAAAGTTTGAAAATGCCCTTCAGAAAGTTATAGGTTACGCAATTGAACAGCTTGGATATAATGTTGAAATGGAAAAGGAGTATAAACTGAATAATGAGCCTCTTGTTATTGATATGATTATATCCAAGGACAGAACAATAATAGTGGAGATGAAGATTAGAGATGACCATGATTCCACAAAAAAGAGGGGACAAATTAGCAATTTCGAAAGGAAAATAGAAGCGTTTATTAGTCACAATCCAGAAACAAAAGTGGAGAGCGTGCTATATTTTGTTGACCCTACAATAAGAAAAAATGAAGCCTTCTACAGGAAGGCTCTCAGTGACATATCAAGGTTTTACACTATAGATACGCATCTTCTTTATGGAGGGGAGTTATTTGAATTTTTGGGACGTGTAGATGTATGGCATAGCATAGTAGAGTGTCTAAAGTTATGGAAGAAAACCATTCCTGACCTGCCTAATGTAGACTATGACAGTGACGTAAATGATACTGTAAACATACTTAGGAGTTTGTCGTTGGCAGACTGGCGTAAGTTAATTGAGAACGATGAACTTTGGGAAGAAGATGGTATAATATCTCGCCTCTTCAAAAATGGTGACTCTTTAAGGGTTACATGTCAGATGTTTGAAAACCATGGACAAGGTAGGTTGAGTGAACAATATAAGAAAATAGCTAAGGGGCTTAAGATGAGATTGGAAAAGCTATACGGAAAGGTGAAAAATGAGTCTAATTAACATAAACAAAAAGGACCTTCAAAAGCTTATGGAGGAGTGGTTTGAAGCGAGGGTAATTCAAAGAGGCAAAGATTATGCCAATAAAGGGCATGTGCTGAAAAAGGAATACTTAAACCCCAACTATCTTTATGGTGTTGTGGAGGGGACTGAGCTCTACACTACGGAGGTTGTCCTTTACGAGGGAAAGCTCTATGCAAGATGCACATGTCCTTATGGGGAATTCTGCAAACATGCAGTGGCACTTCTTCTTGGAGAGCCTAAGAAGAAAAAGCCTGCAAGCCTGAAGGAATTCAGGAGAAGGCTTATTCGAGAGTTAAAAAATACCGGTTTTATTGAGTTTGACCCAGAAGAATGGAAAGAGCTTATAAGTTCTAACTCAAAAGAAGAGATATCCTCTTTTATTTTAGAAGTGGCAGAATATATAGTGAGAGGCGACCATCCTTACAACGAAGGCTATGAACCCAGCGTGGATGAGCTTGCGGTTCCTTTTATCCAGACCCTTCATGAAGTGGAAAGAGCGGAGTTTTTCTGGAAGCTATACAATACTTATGACTTGCGTAGGTGCATCAGCAGTTATGTTCCTTACTTTTCTCTCTTTTCTGAAAAAGACCGTCAGGTCCTCAGGTCCTTCTACTCAGAGTTGAAGAAAAAAGATGAGGAATACGAAGACCCTTTCATGGGGGTTTTCCTGGAGGAAGGCACATGACTGACAGGGGACAAGGAAATGCCAATACCTAAATTTGACGAGATCGTAAGGCTAATACCAACGGTGTTAGAGCAAGGAAGAGAATACAGAAGAAGGGACATAGTGAAGGCTGTAAGGGAATACCTCATAGAGAAGGGGATGGTAGGTCAAAAAGAATTGGAGGAAAGGTTGGAAAGTGGTCCTCTGAGGTTGGACAACAGAATAGAGTGGGCTATACACAAACTCCTTAGCCAAGAAAGGTTAGAAAGGACTAGAAGGGCAACCTACAGGCTTTTAGAAAAAAATTATATGGGCGAGGAGAGGCTCTCAGGTCTTATGGAAGAGCAAAGCCCTCAGGAGCAGATGGACGAGGCTTATAAACTTTTGACGGATGACCTGAAATCTAGACTTTTAAACCTTCTCAAAAAGTTGCCCCCTGACAAGTTTGAAAGGGTTGTCTTGGAACTCTTGAAGAAAATGGGCTACGGTGAGCCGGTAGAGACTAAAAAAACCAGAGACGAGGGAATAGACGGCATAATAAAGGGAGATAAGTTAGGCATAGAGGAAATATACATTCAGGCAAAGAGGTGGGAAGAGCAGAACGTTGGTGCGGATACTATAAACAGTTTTATTGGAGCTCTTGCGAGGAAGGGTGTTAACGCAGGCGTTATAATTACTACCTCTGACTTTACCACTGAAGCCTACAGGGCGGTGGAAGAAGTGAGGTCACGGGGAACAAAGATAGTTCTAATAAACGGAGACAAGCTGGCAAGCCTTATGATAGAATACGGCGTTGGCGTGTATACGCGTC
>JANWWY010000042.1 GCA_025057455.1 Aquificaceae bacterium | reverse complement strand
ACCGCCCAGTATGCAAAGCAGTGCGGAAGCCATGTCTCCTATTCTTGAGCCAAAAAGCCCTATGAGAATAAAGGCTAACAGAGGTGAGAGAAGAATTAGTATTTCCATGCATCAACCTCTCATATCTACTATTTCATCGGTGGAGTCTACCCTTCTCAGTCTAAAAATGGCTATTATTATACCAAGCCCAACGGCTGCCTCTGCAGCGGCAAGGGCTATTATAAATAGGGCAAAAACCTGACCGTCCACGAGGCTCAGATGTGCATCCGCACCCACAAAAAGCACGTTAACTGCATTGAGAGCCAGCTCCATACTCATGAGAACTGTTACCATGTTCCTACGCACTATCATGCCAAAGGCACCAAGACCGAAAAGCAGAACGCTAAGTATCAGATAAGCTTCAAGAGGGATTGTCTTCATAGGTCTGTGCCTCCTTTCTTCCTATTATTACCGCCCCTATCATGCCAATTAGTAGAACCAAGGAAACAAGCTCAAAGGCTAAGAAATACTTGCTAAATAGTATACCACCCACAACCTCGGCATTGCCAAATTGCTTTATGAATTCTCTAAACTCTCCCTTTGGTGATACGCTCACACCAATCAAAAACACAAGCACCATTTCAATGTAAAGCAGTAGAACTACAGGAAAGGACAGAACTCCAGCAACTCTGTAGTGGGAATCCTTTTTTAGAGCCTTTTCCCAAGGCACTGCGGTAAGCACAAACACGTAAAACACAGTTACCGCAACCGCATAGATGATAAGCTGTAAGGCACCTACCAGCTCCGCACCCGCCACAAAGAATATGCCAGCAATAGAGACAAGCACCGAAAGTAGGGAGAGTATCACGTATACGGGGTTAGACAAAAGAACAACACCCAAGGCCGAAAGGAAGGCAATTGCGGAAAAGAGCAAAAACACCAGCCACTGTATCACCCTTTTACCTCCTTCAGATTAACCTGGTTTTCGTACCACAGTCTTTGTCTCTGATGGTCATCTATCCATATTCTATCAGGTTCTTCCTCTCTCCTTCTTTGCCAGTCCCTACCTATCCTCTCAAGAGTTTCAAGGTCAAGCACCGCATCTTTCCTGCTATAACTTGCTGTCTCATGTATATCGCTCTGGAATAGGCAGTCCACTGGACAGGCATCTACGCAAAAACCACAGAAGGTGCATAGCATCATGTTCATGTTGAAAACGGAGACTTTCCTCCTACCATCTGGTAGTTTTTCGCCTTCTATCTCAAAGAGCTGTGGCACGGGGCAGGCTCTTTTACAGAGCATGCAAACTACACACCTACTACTGCCAGCCTCAACCTTTATTTTGAACCTTTCTACCCACTCATCAAAGGCTGGCTGAGGTTCCTTTCCGTTCACCACCTTATGACCAAAAAAGCCCCTAAACCTTTTTGGGGGTGTAAGCTTTTCGTAGGGATAATGGGTGGTTATGGTTTTTCTAAAAGCATGCCTTATGGTTACTGACAAACCCTTTATAAAGTCAAGGAAAAGCACGCGTTCTATCCAGCTTAAAGGTCTCTCAAAAACTTTTTTAACCATGCTTTACCTCCATATTAGCGGTGCTACTACTGCGGTAAGCACAAGGTTTACAAGGGTCAGAGGTAACATTACCTTCCATGCGGTTTCTGTAACTTGGTCAATCCTGTACCTTGGAAGAGTCCAATGAAGCCAGAGAACAAACAGAAATAGAAGGCTCACCTTTAGGATAAACCACACGAAAGGAGAGAGAGGTCCAAGGAAAAACAGTGGGTCAACAAAACCTAAGAAGGGTATGTTTATAGGGGACCATCCTCCTAAAAACAGCACCACCGCAATAGCGGACAGGGATAGCACTTCTATGTACCACTCAACCAGCGGAAAGAGACCAAACTTCATGCCACCGTATTCTACCGTAAAACCAGTAACCAGCTCCGCTTCCGCCTCTTGTATGTCAAAGGGTACTCTTCCCGTCTCCGCCAGCATGGCAAACATGTAGACTACAAAGGCAATGGGTTGTAACCACAAGTACCAGAGCTTCTGCTCTATTTGCTTCTGAACTATGTCATAGGTGGACAGAGTTCCAGCAAGTATTATAGGTCCCATGACCGCAAAGGTAATTACCACCTCGTATGAGACGACGATGCCAGCCTTTCTCATTGAGCCTATGAGGGCATACTTGGAGTTGGAAGCCCAGCCTGCAAGAGCTATGGCAAAGACGGCCATGGAACCAAGGGCAAAGACCAGCAAAAGCCCTATGTTTACGTCTGTGAGTATGGGCTTTACCTTTATGCCAAAAACCTCAAATTCTGGACCGAAGGGAACTACAGCAAAAACCAGAGTAGCAGGTACTAGGGCCATGACAAGTGCGAGGTTGTAAAGAAATCTGTTTCCATACCTTGGAAAGAGGTCTTCCTTTGTAAGAAGCTTAAGACCGTCCGCAAGGGGTTGCAAAAGACCATGCCAACCAACCACCATAGGACCGGGCCTTCTTTGGATGTGTGCCGCCACCTTCCTTTCCACGAGGGTAAGATAGGCACCTATACCCAGCACTATGCCAAGTATAACCAGTATCTTTATAAGGGTTATCACGAGCCAAGCCACTACGCCTTCCATGCTTACCTCCGTTCTAACGGTCTATTTCTCCTACTACTGGGTCAAGACTTGCAAGTATGGTTACCGCATCCGCTATAACTCTGTCCTTCATGAGTTTGGGGTATATACACAGATTGTACATAGAACCGGGTCTTATCTTTACCCTGTAGGGTTTTACACCACCCGTGGAATACACATAAAAGCCAAGCTCGCCCCTTGGGTTCTCACCAGAAGAGTATATTTCACCCTCTTGAACCTTGAGACCTATGCCATCCAAAGGAAGTTTGAGCTTTTTGGGGTCTGGGGATTCTGCAAAGAAGGGTGCATTCTTGGGCATTTTCTCAAGGGCATTGAGGCACTGCTCCACTATCCTGAGGCTCTGTCTCATTTCCTCAAGCCTCACAAGGTAGCGGTCGTAAACATCGCCGTTTTCGCCCACTGGCACGTCAAACTCCACCCACCCGTAGGCATCGTAGGGCTCAACCTTCCGAAGGTCGTAGGGCACACCCGAACCTCTTGCCACAGGACCGGTAAGACCGTAAAAGTATACGTCCTCCTTGCTTATTATGCCTACGCCTATATTTCTTCTAAGCCATATTCTGTTCCTGCTAAGTATGGTTTCCCATTCCTTTAGCTCTTTGGGAAATCTCTTTATAAAAGCCCTTATGACCTCTATCGCACCTTCTGGCAGGTCCATTCGGACACCCCCTATTCTCGGGTAGGAGATGGTAAGCCTTGCACCAGTTATGCCCTCTATAATGTCCATGAGCTTTTCCCTTTCTTTAAAGGCATACAGGAATATGGTTAGTGCACCAAGGTCCAAAGCGTATGTGCCAAGCCACAGAAGGTGGGAGTTTATCCTTTGAAGCTCCGACATCATGGTTCTTATGTACTTTGCCTTTTCTGGAACCAGGTCCTCTATACCCAAAAGCCTCTCTATGGCTACTACCCAAGCTTGATTGGAACACAAAGCGGAAAGGTAGTCCATTCGGTCTGTGTATACGAGAAACTGGTTGTACATTTCGTTTTCCGCCAGCTTTTCCACACCCCTGTGTAGCTGACCCAGTATTACGTCGCACTGATAAACCCTTTCGCCTTCAAGGTCAAACAGAAACCACATGGTGCCATGAGTTCCGGGATGCAATGGTCCCCAGTTGAGCACTATCTGAGCCTTCTTTTGAAGCCTTCTCTTTTCGGTTATTTCAAGGTCTTCCAAGGTTGGCACTGGAGTGTGCATTTTGTCATAATTCATAAGACCCTGAAGATTTTCGCCCCAAAGAACTTCGTTCAGGGAGGGTAAATACTCCGTAGCGTAGCCTTCAAGGGGGAAATCCTTTCTTAAAGGATAGTGTTGATAGGTTTCCCACATAAAGGCACGCACAAGGTTTTCGTGCCCTTCGTATTGAATGCCAAACATATCATAGCACTCCCTCTCTGCCCACTTGCCAGCAAACCAAAGCTTCTCTATGGAGGGTAAGACTCCGTCAGTCCACGTCTTTACCACAACCCTCTTTCTCTCCTCTACCTTGTAGAGTATGTAAAAAGCCTGAAACCTTGGCTTTCTATCGGGAAAGTCCACCACCGAGTGGTCTATGAATAGCTTGTATCCCTTCTCTTCCTTCAGCGCTTTGAGAAGTTCTATGAGCTTTCCCTTTGGTACGTGCAAAGTGGTGATGGTAGGCTTTTCTTCAACCTCAAGCCCTTCAAACCTTTGCTTTAACTCTAAAAACTCTTCACCCTTTGCCCAAGGCATGTTTACGCTCCTTATAAACTTTCTTCCTCAAACTGCCAATCTAAGGCACCCTTTCTCCAGGCATACAGAAGACCGTACGTCAGTATAAGGATAAACAGGAACATTTCTATAAACCCAAAGACGCCCAAGTATCTGTAAACTACAGTCCACGGAAACAGAAAAGCCGCCTCTATGTCAAAGAGTAGAAGAAGTAGTCCTAAAAGGTAATAACCTTGATGAAAAGTAGATTGGGCAGACTTATCGTAAAGTGGAACACCACATTCATAGGGATAATCTTGCATAGCCTCTGAGGACTTTGGACCCAAAAGCTTGTTGACGAATACAAAGACTAAGGCTATGCTAAGCATAATGCCAAAGAAGATAAGCAAAGCCAAGTAGCCCATTGCTTCACCTCATAAAAAGGTTTTCCGCAGAAAAGCTTACAAAGTTCCATAATATTATAGGCACCGCACCAAGCAAGACAACACTGACCACTAATAGCACTATAAGAAACTTTTCAAGGTTGGACACGGATAGCTCCCTTCCACGGTTAGAATCTTTCATGAACATAAGGGCTGTTATCCTTAGATAGTAACCGGTGGATATGCCTGTGGCTACAATCATCACTATGGCTAACCACCAAAGACTTCCAAAGGACAGGGACATAAACACCAAAGCCTTACCCACAAACCCTACCGTAGGTGGCACGCCAAGAAGAGCAAGTAGCATAACCATAAAGGAAAAAGCAAGCCACGGAAGGTAAAACCTCATACCGGAAAACTGCTCAAGCTTGTTTTCCCACTCAGGAGCTCTCTCCAGAAGGGCAAGCACCATAAAACTTCCAAAGCCCATAAGAGAATAGGCAAGGAGAAAGTACAAGACCGCCTTGAGACCTATGACCTCTGCCACCGCTATTCCAGCCATGATGTAACCCGAGTGGGCTATGGAAGAGTAAGCTAATAGCCTTTTGACGTCTTTTTGGACCAATGCGGTAAGGTTTCCGTATAGCATGGTAAGAGCTGAGATTACGCTTACAGTTATGACCCAAGCGTGGGCGAAGTGTTCTTGCACATAGGGCATTAGTCTTACAACGGGTGCAAAGAAGGCAAGCTTTCCCACAGAAGCCATGTAGGCTGTGATGGGCGTAGGAGCACCTTGGTAGGCATCAGGAAGCCAAAAATGAAAGGGCACCGCACCTATCTTTATGGCAAAGCCTATAAGAAACAGCACAAGACCCAAAACGAGAAAATATTTGTTTTCTCCTATGTGCGTAAGTATGTACCTTAAGTCCAAAGACCCAGAGTAGAGATACATAAAGCCAGCGCCGTAAGAAGCAAGAGCTATGGAAAGACCACCCAGCATAAGGTATTTAAAAGCACCCTCTTTAGAGTTGAAGTCAGACCTTAAAAGAGCTGTGAGAATGTAAAAGGATATGGAGACCGCCTCAAGTGCCACATACAAAACTATGAGGTTGTAGGAAGATACCAAAAACATACCACCTGCAAGGGCAAAGTTGAGTATGTAATAAAACTCTCCATAGAGAGATTTTCTGTGTTTGTAGTAGCTGTAGCTAAATCCCAAAAGGAGCATGGTAAGGGCTATCATGAAAGCCTGCATTAGGTTAGAAAAGCTATCTCTGTGATAAAGACCGTAGAAGGTTTCCCCTTGAAGGTTCCAATTAAACAGCAGTAAAAGCAGGGCTATCAGATAACCTACTATGCTCACGCTTATGGCAAGGGCATGGTTGAGCCTTTTATATAAAAGGTCAAGAGTGAAAAGGGTAAAACCCGTCAAAAGAACAGCCATCTCTGGTAGGAGTAGCCACAGATTGGGAAACTCTAACTTTATTATCTGTTCCATTTTAGCCCCCCACCTTTAAAAGTAGGTAGTTTAGCAGAGCGTTTATGTAAGGGTCATAGAAGGCAAAGAACAAAAAGGGAAGGAAGCCTACCATGAGCATGGGCAAGACCACCAGAAGGAAAGCCAAGAGCTTAAAGCCTCTTAGGTCAGTAAAGTGTATGAGCCTGCTCTCTTCCTTAGTGTCAAGGTATAGGGTTTTTAGAAGATACAGGACATATACCGCACTAAAGAAGGCACCAACCACCACCAGAAAGGCAAGCAGGAGCGTGTATTCTCTGGCACCTACCACCGTTAGGAATTTGCCCCAGAAGGAAGACCCGCCGGGAAGACCCATGGAGGAAAAGCCTGTTATGGCTACAAGCACCGCAAACAGGGGCATAAACTTTATACTTCCCCTTAGGGCTTGCATGTTAAAGCTGTGAAGCCTGTTGTATATAAAACCAGCCATCATAAACAGGGCTGAAGATGTAAGACCGTGGGCGAACATTTCTGTGATGCTTGCCCTCAAACCCTCCGAGTTTAGGAGGAACATTCCCGCTACCACAAAGCCCATGTGACTTACAGAAGAGTAAGCCACAAACCTCTTTACGTTGCTTTGGCTTATGGTAAACCAAGAGGCAAACACGATGGTAAAAATACCCCAAAGCACCATAATGGGCATTAGGAAAACAGAAGCCTCTGGGAAAAGCCCTATGTTAAACCTGAGAAGTGCATAAGTGCCCATCTTAAGAAGCACTGCCGCAAGCACCACAGAACCTGCGGTAGGTGCCTCACCGTGCGCATCTGGTAGCCAAGTATGAAAAGGTACTATGGGCGTCTTTACCGCAAAGGCTATTAGAAACAGGACAAACATAAACACTTCAAACTCAAGGCTATAGCTGTTATTTAAGAGGTCAAAGTAGTTAAAAGAAAACTTCCCAAACTGCTTGTAGTGTTGCACCGCAAGGCTTACTATGCCAAGGAGTAGGAAGAGGGAAGAGACGAATATGTATATGAAAAACTTATATGCGGAGTACATCCTAAGCTTGTAGCCCCATATGCCTATCACAAAGAACATGGGCACCAATGTAAGCTCGTAAAACACGTAAAAGACCATAAGGTCTAAGCTGGCAAAGACACCCACAAGGAAAGTTTCCGTGAGCAAAAACCATACGTAATACTCTTTGAGCCTGTGGTTTATCTGATGGTCTCTTATTGACCATACAATAGCCACAAGAGAGACGAGGGTGGTAAGTATGTACATAATGTAAGAAAGACCATCAAAACCCAAATGGAGACTGAGGTTAAGCTCACTTATGAGTGGGTATTTCTCTTCAAACTGCACCTTGTGAGCGTTAGAAAAATCAAAGAAGGGAAGTGAAAGAAGGGACAAAACAAAAACCAAACCGCTAAAGAGAAGTGCAACCCACTTGGAAAACTCTTCTCTTAGGAAGACCATTACAAGGCTACCCAACAGAGGCAAAATCATACTCAAAGAAATCAAGGGAAAGCCTTCCATCCTATCACCTCATGCTGTAAAGAATTATTCCAAGTATGAAAACCACACCCAAAAGTAAAAAGCTTACATAGTTGTTCAAAAGACCTGTTTGCAAGTTCCTTACCTGCTTGCCCGTCCAGTAGGATATTTTAGCCACACCGTTGATGAAAAGGTCTACAGACATAACATCCAGCTTCATCCAAAGAAACTTAACCACTCTAAAGTATATGAGGTTAAGAAGATTGATAAAACCATCTATAAGGACCCTATCACCTACCAAGAACAGAGCCTTTGAAAAACTCATATAACCCTTTGCTATGCCCCTATGGTACAACTTTTCAGTGAAGAACTGTTCTTTGAAGGTGGTATGCAGAGGCTTTAGGCTCTCGTAAGCTCTCTG
>JANWWY010000041.1 GCA_025057455.1 Aquificaceae bacterium | reverse complement strand
CCAGTTCTTCGTTATAATTCTTCCAATCTCTCTTCATGGGGTAATGTTATCTCACAAACTTAATATTAGACACAGCATACGGATGGGGCAAGTTTGCAGGCATGACCTTCCCTTGGTTTGTTGATTTTTTATCACGCCTTCTTGGTATCAATGTCTACGGAGTTGAGGGCTTTTACATACCATACTTTTATGCCCTTAGCGACCAGATAGGTGCCAACCTTGCTGGTCTTATTTTTCTGGTTAAAAGGTCTGGAAGCCCAAGGGGCGTATTAAAGGCTTATACTAAAAACCCCGTTATGCTAACAAGTCTTATGGCTTTACTTCTTGACGGACATGGACAAGTCTCTTCTTCAACGCTTAGAAAAAGGGCATATCCACTAACATGAAAGCCCTTGCAGGCTGGATACTAAAAAACAGGCTCTTAATCCTCGTGCTTAGCGCCTTCCTTCTCCTTTATGGTCTGCATTCCCTTAGGAAAACGCCCATAGATGCCCTTCCTGACCTCACAGACACGCAGGTAATAATTTACTCCGAATGGATAGGGCAGGCCCCTCAAACCATAGAGAACCAGCTCACTTACCCCCTCAGTTCCGCCATGCTGGGGCTTCCAAAGGTAAAGGCGGTTAGAGGCTACTCTGTGGGTAACTACTCGCTTGTCTATGTGATATTCGAGGATGGAACAGACCTATACTGGGCCCGCTCCCGAGTGCTTGAAAAGCTCTCTTCAATAAGAAGCCAACTGCCCTCTCAGGCAAGGATTGAGATAGGTCCAGATGCCACTGGTGTGGGCTGGGTTTACCAGTATGCCCTTTACTCAGAAAAAAGGAGCCTCGATGAGCTCTGGAGCCTTCAAAACTTTTACATAAAGTACGCCCTCCTCTCTGTGCCCAATGTGGCAGAGGTAGCCTCTGTGGGCGGTTTCGAAAAGGAATACAGAATAAACATAAAGCCGGAGAGGCTTTATCAGTATGGGCTCTCTTTGGAGGATGTGGCAAGGGCGGTAAGGGGCTCAAACCTTGAGACCGGTGGCAAGTATGTGGAGTTTGGGGGTAGGGAGTTTCTCATAAGGTTAAGGGGTTATGTTGGAGAAAAATCGGAGATAGAAGAAGCGGTTATAAAAGAAGTGGAAGGTGTTCCCATAAGGGTTCGTGATGTGGGCCTTGTGATAGAAACGCCAGCCCTCAGGATGGGGACTGCGGACCTCAACGGCCTTGGCAACACGGTGGGTGGTATAGTAGTCATGCGCTTTGGTGCAGACGCCTACAGCACCATAAAAGAGGTAAAGAAAAGGCTTGAAGAGATAAAAAGGGGCCTTCCTGAGGATGTAAAGCTGATAAGCGTCTACGACAGGTCTGACCTTATAGAGAGGGCAGTAAGTCACTTATGGAGGGTGCTTCTGGAGGAATCCCTTATTGTAATTGCGGTTATAGGGCTTTTCCTTCTTAGCGTTTCTCTTAGTTTTGTAGTGGTGGTCTTTTTGGTGCTTTCTTTGCTTGGAACCTTTATCCTCATGAACCACCTTGGTATAAACTCCAACATCATGTCTCTTGGGGGCATTGCCATAACCGTAGGAACCATGGTGGATGCAGGCATAGTGGTGGTGGAATCCTTCTCAAGAAAAAGGGAAGAGGGGAAGGATATAAAAACTGCCATCCTTGAGGCAATGTCAGAGGTGGGAAGACCCATCTTCTTTGCCCTTCTTGTAGTAGCCATATCCTTTGTCCCCATGCTTGCCCTCAAGGGTCAGGCTGGAAGGCTCTTTGGTCCCTTGGTTTTAACCAAAACCTTGGCCATGCTGGTTGCCTCCTTCCTTTCCCTGCTTCTTTTCCCATTTCTTCTCTCTTACTTTGGAAGGGGCAGACCCCTGCCAGAGGACAAAAACCCTGTGGTAAAAATACTCGTAAAGCTTTATACGCCCCTTTTTTGGCTTTCCATAAGGCTAAGGTATTTGATGCTCCTCTTTGCCATCCTTTCTTTACCCCTTTCTTACCTACTTTACAGGCATCTTGGCAGAGAGTTCATGCCAGACCTTAAGGAAGGCTCTCTTCTCTACATGCCCACTACCGCGCCGGGCATATCCTTGCAGACCGCTCAGGAGCTTCTTACCCTTCAGGGCAGGATAATAAAGAGTTTTCCGGAAGTTGAATCCGTCTTTGGAAAGGCAGGAAGGGCCAGCACACCTACAGACCCAGCTCCTATTTCTATGATAGAAACCACCATAGTGCTAAAGCCTCAAAGCCAGTGGAGGGAGGGCATGACCCAGGAGAAGCTTCTTTCGGAACTTGACAGGGTTCTACAGTTTCCCGGTCTTGTAAACAGCTGGACACAACCCATAAAGGGAAGGATTGACATGATAAGCACGGGCATAAGAACGCCCCTTGGCATAAAGGTCTTTGGCAATGACATAGAAAAGCTCTCGCAGGTGGTCCTGATGATGGAAGAGGCCCTTAGAGGGATGGAAGGCGTAATGAGCCTATATGCGGAAAGGACAACAAGTGCCACCTACTTGGAGATAGTTCCAGACAGGCAAAGGCTAACACTTTACGGTATCAGTCTTGAAGAGCTTAGCTCTATCATTGATATGCTCCTCGCCAACAGCCCCATATCCCTTTACATATCTGGCAGGGAAAGGTATTTAATAACCCTTGGCGTTCCAAGGGACTACAGGCAGGACTTGGAAAACCTTCTTTTACCTATTGGCGATAAGCTCCTACCTCTTAGGGCAGTAGCACAGGTAAAAAGGGTAGAAAGCCCCATGGAAATAAAGTCCGAAGGGGGTATGCTGGTAACCTACCTTTACATAACACCCAAGCCCGGGGCGGACATGGGGAAAATCCTGGAAGAGGGAGAGATGAGAATAAAAGAGAGAGTTGAACTTCCGCAGGGTTATTACTACCGCTGGAGCGGTCAGTTTGAATACTGGCAGGAGGCCATCGAGGACCTCAAGGTGATAGTGCCCATGGTGTTGGCAAGCATAGTGCTTTTGGTTTATATGAGCCTTGGAAGGCTTTTTGAAACCCTTTTGGTTCTTCTGACCCTACCATCTTCCTTGCTTGGAGGCTTTTTACTCATGTATCTGTTTGACTACAAGCTCTCCATTGCATCTGTGGCTGGCTTTCTTGCCCTTTTAGGCATAGCGGCTGAGATGGGCATAGTAATGGTAGTTTACATAATGAAGGCCGTGGAAAAGGGAGATAAAAGCTTTATGGAAGCGGTATACGAAGGAGCGGTAAAAAGAATCAGGCCCAAGAGCATGACCACGCTTACCATAGTGGCTGGACTTTTACCAGCCATTTATCTGGAAGGAACTGGGCAGGAAGTTATCTCCAAAATAGCCCTTCCCATGCTTGGGGGTGTCCTTTCCTCCCTTTTGACGGCCCTTTTCATAATGCCTGCACTGTATACTTTTAAAATAAATAGGGAAAATGTATGAAGGGTAAGGACTTCTTGGCTCTGAATGTGGGACTAAACCTTGTGGGTGGTGTCATAGCTGGGCTCTTGGTTGGTTATGCCTTTGACAAGTGGCTAATGGAGGGTTTTTTTGGTCTAAAGACCTTCCCCTTTGGACTACTCCTTTTTTTCCTGCTCGGTATTATCTCTGGCTTTCTAAATGCTTATAGGGACCTGAAAAGAATTGGATAAGAAGGTCTCTGACTTCGGGTGGGATGGAGACTATCTTGCCCTTTTTGGTTATGCAGTGCTTTGTGTATCCCCTCGCCCTTGCGTTATCACCTACCTTTAGATTATATTGGAAAGAGAAGGTAAAACGGTCTATGTGTGAGAGGTCTACCTCTATGCAAAACTCTTCGTCGTAGAGAAGGGGCTTTAAAAATTCACAGCCCATAGAAAGAAGAACCACCTCAAAGCCCTCTCCTCTGAGCCTTGAATAGGGAAAACCAAGAGACCTAAGAAGTTCACCCCTCGCTTCCTCAAAGTATTTTGCATAGTTAGAGTGATGCACTACACCCTGTGCATCCGTTTCGTAAAACTGCACCCTTCTCCTATAGAGGAACACAGATGTATTTTATCCGAACCTTCCCGTTATGTAGTCCTCTGTTAGCTTCTTTTCGGGCTTTGTGAATATCTTTTCCGTGGGACCAAACTCAACAAGTTCGCCCAAATACATAAAGGCGGTGTAGTCGGAGATTCTGGCAGCCTGTTGCATGTTGTGGGTAACTATAACTATAGTGACTCTCTGCTTTAACTCCACTATAAGGTCCTCTATCTTGGCGGTGGATATGGGGTCAAGGGCTGAAGTGGGCTCGTCAAAGAGTAACACCTCTGGCTCTACAGCGATGGCTCTGGCTATACAAAGCCTTTGTTGCTGACCCCCGGAAAGGGAATAAGCGTTGGTATGAAGTCTATCCTTCACTTCTTCCCATAGGGCTGCACCGTTGAGTGCCCTTTCCACTGCCTCGTCCAGTAGTTTTTTGCTCTTTATGCCTCTTATCTTTAAACCGTATGCTACATTCTCGTATATGCTTTTGGGGAAAGGATTTGGCTTTTGGAAAACCATGCCTATACGCATACGCACCCTAAGAGGGTCTGTGTTTTTGTCCACCAGATTTATACCATCTGGGTACATTATTATCTTGCCCTCGTAGCGTGCACCAGCATACAGATCATGCATACGGTTAAAGGCTCTAAGTAGAGTTGTCTTACCGCATCCAGATGGTCCTATAATGGCAGTAACCCTTTTTTCGTAGATGGGAAAGTTAATACCCTTGAGAGCATGATAGCTACCATAATAGAAGTCAAAGTTCTTTACCTCTATCTTAAGATTTGCATTCCCAGTGCTGGGGCTAACTTTCCTCTCCTCTAACATCTTGGTTGGGTTTACCATTGATACTTCCTCCTTACCTTGTATCTAAGGTAAAAAGCTATGGAGTTCATGAGCAAGGCTATAACCAATAGTATAAAGCCTGCAGCCGCTGCGTTGGTGTGAAAAGCTTCTTGAGGTCTAGAGACCCAGTTATACATCTGAATGGGCAATACGGTGAAGGGAGATAAAAGCATGCCCCAAAAGTCCTCCCAAGGTGCAGGTGGTAGGAAGGCTATGAAGGTAAGCGCTCCTATAGTTATTAGGGGTGCAGTCTCTCCTATAGCTCTTGAGGCAGCTATGATTAGACCAGTGAATATACCCCCCAGAGAGTAGGGAAGGATGTGGTGAAAAAGTGTCTCCCAACGCGTCGCACCCAGCGCATAGGCTGCTTCCCTTATGGACCTGGGGATTCTCCTTATGGACTCACGGGTTGACACCACAACAACAGGAAGCATGAGAAGTCCCAACGTAAGACCTGCGGTCAGAATGCTTTCTCCAAACTTAAACCTGTAGACGAAAACACCCAAAGCCAGAAGCCCGTAGACTATGGAAGGCACCGCCGCCAAGTTGGATATGTTGGCTTCTATGATTCGGGCAATCTTGCCCTTTCCACCGTATTCTTCCAAGTATATGCCCGCAGGTATACCAAGAACCACTGCCCAAAAAATGGCTCCAGCCATAACATACACAGTGCCTACCCAGGAGGATAAGATGCCTGCCTCTTCGGGAAATCTGGAAGGGTAGGAGGTGTAAAAACTGCCGTCCTTTATCCTCACCCAACCATCTATGAGAAGGTCCACCGATATAACAAACAAAAAGAGCATAACAAGAAAAGTGGCAATCAAACCCACTATTTCAAAGATGGCATCCCTTCTCCTAACACTTGTAGTGTATTTTTCAATGTCAAATTCCTTTAACCTAGTTTCTACTTCTCCTCTTGTCTGCATAGTCTGCTCCATGTTAATAACCCACAGCCTTTGATTTGAGATAGACCGCTATTGAATTGAGTATAAGAGTAATTATAAATAACATAAAGCCTGCGGCAAATATGGAAAGATATTCAAAGGAGTTGAAGGGAAGGTCACCCAGAGCTACCTGCACAATGTAGCCCGTTATGGTCTGTATGGGTTCAAGAGGGTTAGCGGTTATCTGAGGATACATACCCGCAGCTACTGCTACTACCATGGTCTCACCTATAGCTCTTGAAAAGCCGAGTAGATAAGCGGAAAGCACGCCAGACTTAGCTGCAGGAAGGACTACTAATAGGGCAGTCCTTAGCTTGGAAGCACCCAGCGAATAAGAAGCTTCTCTCAAATACTGCGGCACTCCCTTGAAGGCATCTTCTATCATAGAAGCGGTATAAGGGAGTATCATCACGCCTATAACTATACCTGGGGACAGTGCGTTCATCCCCTCCACGGGAATGCCGAAAGGTTCCAACACTTTTTGCAAAATAGGTGTTACAAAAAGAAGAGCGAAATACCCATAGACCACCGTAGGAACCGCCTCAAGAAAGTCAAGCCAGGGCTTTACAGTCTCCCGCACTTTCCAGCTGGCGTACTCGCTCAAGTACACAGCCACCAGTATGCCCAAGGGTACAGCCACCAGCATGGATATAAAGGCTATGAGAAAGGTACCATTTACCAGAGGCCATATACCTATCTGCTTGTTGTAGAAGGTGGGCGTCCATTGGGTTTCTGTAAAGAACCTTATGAGGGAAATGGGAAACCCACCCCCTTCGGGGTGGGTAAAGAACCGCACCGTATCCACTACCAGCACCCAAACGATGGCAAAGGTAACAAAGACGGAAACCGCCCCCATGAGCATCAAAAAGAGGAAAAGGGCTACATCTATAGCCTTTTTTGCTCCAAGGGATAGTGTCATTGTTTGGCTTCCCTCTTGAGGAGTTCGTCTATGGTGAGACCTACCTCAGGCTCACCACCAAACACTGTGCCTAATACCCTCTTGTTGAACCTTTCCTCAGCAAGCTTGTAAGCTCTGTCGGGAAGTGCTATGTAGCCCACCTGTTTGGATATCTTTCCGGCGTTCTTAAGGTAAAACTCCACGAATTCCTTGACTTCAGGCCTTTCCTGCACGGCTTTAGCGTTAACGTATATGAAGAGAGGTCTTGAAAGGGGCTGATACTGACCTTTCTGCACCGTGTCGTAGCTGGGTGCGACACACTGACCGGTCTTGGGGTTCTTTATCTGGATAGCCTTTACCTTGCCCTTGTTCTCCTCTACATAGGCTAATCCGAAGTAACAAAGTGCTCCCCTTTCTCTCTGTGCAAACTGCACCAGCACGTTGTCGTCTTCTGAGGCAAGGTAGTCACCTCTGGAGGACTTTGCCTTACCCACTATGGCTTCCGTGAAGTAGTCAAAGGTGCCAGAGTCAGAACCTGGACCACAAAGCTTGATTTCCATGTCTGGCCAGTTGGGGTCAAGCTGTTTCCATGTAAACTTCTTACCTTGGGACTCAGGCCTCCATATCTCCTTGAGCTGTTCCACTGTCATGCAGGTAGCCCAGTTGTTTCTGGGGTTTACTACGACCGCAAGACCGTCGTAAGCTATGGGTAGTTCTATGTACTGGACGCCGTTGGCCCTGCACTCATCCATCTCCTTTTTGAGGATAGGCCTTGAAGCGTTGGAGATGTCCGTCTCGCCTCTGCAGAACTTCTTGAAACCACCACCAGTACCAGATATGCCCACCGTGACCTTCACCGCACCCCTTTTAGCCTTCTGAAATTCCTCAGCCACGCCTTCGGTGATGGGATAGACTGTAGAGGAACCGTCAATTTTGATAACCTGCTGAGCCTTTGCAGGCACAGACACAAGAGCTAATGCACTCATAGAGAGCACTGCAGTCTTAAGCACCCTTTTTCTCATTTTAACACCTCCTTAAGGATTTTGCTATAAGTTTACAGATTAATTGTTAAGATTTCGTTAAGAAATTCTACGGCCAAGGCACTTCCCCTATAAGCCTTTGCCTTCCTCTTTAGCTGAGCTGACCTTTTAGAGAGTTCCACTATATCGGAAGACCCATTAACTAAAGCCATAGAAATGCTGGCTATGGGAAAATCTTTCTGGGCACCGTTCCTGTCCGTGCCAATAAAGTAGCCCCTTTCTTTGTCCTCGGGACTGTAAAACTCTAAAAGACTTTCATGCAGGTCGGAGAGCAACTGCAGAAGCTCTTGAAGCATGTCTTCAACAGGAATATCCCAGATCACTATAGCAAAATCATCACCTCCTATATGGCAAACAAATACCTTTTCTTTCCTTTTACTCTCAAAAATACTCAGGATAACACCCACTTTTTTTAGCATTTGGTCGCCTGCATAAAAACCGTAGGTATCGTTAAAGGCTTTAAAATTGTCTATGTCAATGTAGCAAAGATAAAATTCCTTATTAACATTGCAAAGCTCTCGTACTTTGTCTCTAAGAGCATTGTTACCCGGTAATTGCGTAAGAGGATTCTTATTCAGGAGCTCTTCTGAGATTTTTTTGTATAAAAAGTTTAAAAGGTGGTATTTTTCGAAAACTTGTATTTTATTATTTTCCCTGCAGATTAAGATGTCTTTCTCTAAAGATAGTAGAAAATCTAGCAGTTTGCTATTTTCAAACGAATCTGGACTCAACCTTGGCAACTCGTCTATAGCATAAAAACAGCTGTTAAATTTCTTTACAATTTCCGAAAGAGGTTTGTAGTAATAAAGGTTTTTTTCTACTTCTCCTACGCTGTATTTAAGCTTCCACAAGTCTACAAGATAATCTATAGCATGCATATTAACAATCACATACCTCCTACTAAGCTTTTCCACAACATCCAAGAACTTTCCAAACTTAAAGTCAGGGTCAAGTGTTATATATTCTGGAATTTCACCCCTAATAGGTAAACTCGTGTGTATGCTCCTTAGGGTTTGAATAGAGCTAATATTTTTTAAATTCTCAGGTGCAACTGGCTTGCAAAAGTAAAAACCCTGAACATACTGAGCATCCATATCGCTGTGGAGAAGTTTTGCATCCTCCTCCTGTTC
>JANWWY010000040.1 GCA_025057455.1 Aquificaceae bacterium | reverse complement strand
TTGTAGGTAAGACCATGACCCGCGTAGACCCTTAGCCCTAAGGACCGTGCCCTCTCTGCAGCTTCCCTTAACCTAAGAATCTCCCTTTTGGCTTCTTCCATAAGATGAGCGTTAAAGAGGTTTGCATACCTTCCTGTGTGCAATTCTACAGCATCTGAATCTATCTTTTTGCTGGCGTAGATCTGTGCAATTTCAGGCTCAACAAAAAGAGAAACCTCAATGCCAGCCTTTTTAAAATCTTTTATGTATTCCCTTAGAAATTCTTCCAGGCTTACCGCATCAAGACCTCCCTCCGTGGTAATCTCTTCTCTTCTTTCTGGCACAAGGGTTACTCTGTTTGGTTTTACTTTAAGAGCTATTTTTTTCATTTCTTCTGTAGCTGACATTTCAAGGTTCAAAGGCACGTGAATGGCCCTTTTTATGAGTTCCA
This sequence comes from Aquificaceae bacterium, assembly GCA_025057455.1. GTDB lineage: Bacteria > Aquificota > Aquificia > Aquificales > Aquificaceae > Pampinifervens. Next base: position 9,286 of record JANWWY010000040.1, on the reverse strand, counting down.
AGTCTTCCTCTTGTATGTGCCTTCTGTCCTCTCTCAAGTGTATGGTTATCTGGTGAGCACCAGCCTGCTGCGCTATAAGCGCAGCAAAGAGGGGACTCGGCTCAAAAGTTTTTCTAGCCTGTCTTAGGGTGGCCACATGGTCTATGTTTACACCTAACCTCATAGGGTTTATATTATATCTATGCTACAGATAAAAGAAAGAGAGCCTTTTAGCAGTATTGTGTTAGAGGTGTTGGATGACCCCACTAAGAAGGAGAACATCTTCTACCTTCTTTGCTACTCTCAGCTGGTGAGAAGGGAAGGTAGTTTCAACATAGATTTAGAGAGATTTCTCTCTTGTGCTTATAGAAATTTTAAGAATGCAAGGAACTACTGGAAGGATGTTTTGGTAGAAATGAACCTATTTGTCATATCTGACCTTTATGGAAATACGTATTGGGGAAAGGACATATACAAGGTGGAAGAGGGCGGAATATACCTGATAAGCCTTAGACACGATTACCTTCCTATCTTTGATAGTATAAGCTACAAGGCTTTGAAACTTTGGAACATACTAAGCAGGACAGTAATATACAGAAAACATCTAACCGCGCAAGATGCGGTGATTATATCCACCATGATGTTCAATGAAGGTCTTTATGAAGAGTTGAAAAGCTACTGTGAGGTTTGCTTTGAAAGGTATGCTTCGGAATTCCTATACTTTAGGATTCTTTATAAGCTATCCTCCATATATACTGGGGACGTTAAAAAGTCCATTGACGAGCTCTCCGCTGTGCTGAAGGATATCCAGAAAATAGAACCCGTATACTACGGTGTTAACACGCTCAAGCTAAAGAGGGATATACAGTATCTTCTGGAAAAGGCGGAAAGAGGTAAAAGCATAGGTCCCATAAAGATAGAATTTGTAAACCAAAAAAACAAGAAACACAACTGGTTTAGGAATCTTTTAACGAGGATAGGGGACATGTTTAAAAAAATTTGGAAGGGTGAAAGTCCAAAAAGAGGTTATTCCTTTGAGGGAGGTTTATGTTCAAGGAATTTTCAGACCCCATACATCAGCTTATAAAAGCCTATCCCTGTGAGGTTAAGGTAATCAACTCCCTTCCTCTTCAGAGATTAAGGTTTATAAACCAGCTTGGCATCACTAACTTGGTTTTTCCTTCCGCTCAGCATAGTAGGTTTGAGCACTCCCTTGGCACTATGGAATTGGCAGGTAGGATATACGGAAGCCTTGGTCTTAAGGATGATAGGTTTTATCAGATAGTTAGGCTTGCAGGTCTCTTGCACGATGTGGGTCACACACCCTTTTCTCACACCACGGAGGTGTTTTTGGGTGACAAAAGCCACGAAGCCATAGGGGAGAAGGTAGTTCTTGAGGAAGGTATTGCGGACATACTCCACGAATGCGGTTATACGCAGGAAGAAATAAACCTAATTCTAAACATTGCCTTTAGAAAGGAAGGAAACTTTCCAAAAATCATAACGGGTGAAGTGGGTGCGGACAGAATGGACTATTTGAGAAGAGATGCTTACTTTTGTGGCACATCCTACGGTTTTTTTGACTATAGTAGGCTTTTAGAGAACATGATTCTTGTGGATGGAAGAAAGTGTGTTCACATAAGTGCTATAAGGTCTTTGGAAAGTTTCGTAATGGGTAGGTACTTTATGTATTCACAGGTTTATTTTCACAAGGTAGTGCGCATACTCAACATACACTTAAAGGAGGTGGTAAGCAAATTTCTCGAGGAGGGGCTTATTAGCCATGAGGACTTTCACAGGAAGACGGATGCCCATATTCTCTCTCTTATGATAGACAGGCATAAAGATGAGCTTGTTAGAAGAGTTCTAGGGCGGGAACACTACAGGGAGGTGTTCTTTACCACTTCCAAAGAGGTCTTTGAGTTTGTAAAGGGTAGGGTGTTGGAAAAGTACGAGGAAAGTCTTCTTAGGTTTGACCGCATAAGCAAACGTGTTTTGGACGAAGATATACCGCTTTGGGACAGCCGTAGGCTTATGAGTCTATTTGAAGTCTCTCGGCTCGTATCCTCTCTAAAGGATATAGAATTCTATCGTATATACGCCCATCCTGCAGTGGCCGGAGAAGTAAAAGAGTATGTTGGCAAAATATCCGCTTAACACACGGCTGGTTGCTTTCTCCTCCGTGCACCTTACTTCTTTACTGGGCATACTTTCCCTGTGGGATGTGGCGGACACCTTCTACTTTTTCCTCTTTTTTACTCTCTACCTTGCGGGTATTTACATGGACATAAAAAGGCTTTATCCAGTCAGAAGGCTCTTTCTCAATCTTCTATCTGTGGTTCTTATAGTATATCTTTTATCTTTTCTGAGCCTTGAAGACCTCCTTAGACCCTTTGCTCATGTGGTTCTACTCCTTTTGGCTGTTAAGAGCCTTGAAGAGAAGAGAGCAAGAGACCTGTATCAGATGCTACTTCTTAGTTTGTTTGCCCTTTCCATATCCACAGCTTACAACTTAAGCTTGAATTTCTTGGGCTTTTTCCTCCTGCACAGCTTTTTTGGTGTCTCTTCTCTGTTTTTTGTAAACCTTTACAAAAATGCTGGGGAGAGAAGGCTGAGCTCTTCTGACCTTAAACAGTATATGCTGGCAAGCTTTACACTTTTTTCCCTTGTTGCCCTCCTTACACTTCCCTTCTTCTTCTTTCTACCAAGAACGCAAACACCTCTTTTTGAGCTATTCCAGAGGGGCGGAGGGCTAAGAACGGGGCTTGCGGACAGTGTGAGTTTGGGCAAGGTGGGTGAAATACAAGAGGATAATACTGTGGTCTTCAGGGTATACGGGCTTCCTCAAGACATAAAGGACCCCTACTGGAGGGTGGTAGTCTTTGGCGACTACTTAAAAGACACGTGGCATAGAATAAAGGAGGATAGATTTTCCATACCCCAAAAAACTGGAGAATTGGTATATACCTTGGTTTTAGACCCTTCCTTTGATAACTGCCTGCCTGCCTTGGACTACCCTCATAGCCTTTTGAAGATAGAAGGCATAAACGCCAATGCCTACATGGCAACTGGCAATGTACTACGCCTTGATAAGGAAATAAGTAGGTCTATAAAGGTTGTGCTAAGCTCATCAAAGGAACCCCTTATCTTGGAAGACCCAAGCCCCTACTTACAACTGCCGAGCGATATAAGCACAAACCTAAGAAAGCTTGCGGAGGAACTTTCAAAGGATGCAAGGAATGAGGAAGAGAAACTTAAAAGGGTTATGGCACACTTTTCAAGGGGATACGAATACACTCTCAAGCTGGAAAAGTACGAAGGAAACCCCTTAGACTACTTTTTGTTTGTATCAAAGAGGGGTAACTGTGAATACTATGCCAGCGCCACCGCATTGCTTCTCAGGCTTATGGGCATACCTGCGAGGGTAATAGGTGGTTACAGAGGTGCCCTTTGGAACCAGTACGGTGGATATTACATAGTAACCAACTCTATGGCACACGTGTGGGTAGAGGCTTACGTAAAGGGGAGGTGGTTAAGAATAGACACTACGCCACCGTATACCGCACCGGCTTTACGAAGAATATCGTCCATAGCCCTTATCAGGGATGCAATCGTTAGCTTCTGGTATTCACAAATAGTGGGCTACTCCTCCGAGAAGCAAATAAGGCTGTTTAAAAACATTGGAAAGGGTTTTAAATCCAGCTTAAAGCCAGAGAAGATAAGAGAAAAGCTTCTTCAGATGGTGCAACTGTTATCTCTTCCCCTGTTTGCATTTTTGGCATTATACCTTTTCCTAAGGCTCAGAAAGACGCCAGAAAACCTATACCTTAGGACTAAGAAACTGCTTCGGAGCGAAGGAATAATAAAAAACCAAGTGCTCCCAGAGGAAATCCTGTCCGCCTGCAAGGACAAAGACTATTACAAACTTATTAAGTTTATCCTTTCCATATATCAAAGGCACAAATACTCACCTTACAAGGTGTATCCCGATGAGGTACGGGAGGGCTACAGAGCCTTGGCAAGACTTAGAGAGGTCATCCGTAATTCTCATCACTCCTAACTTTAATAACGGTGTGCACATTACCCCTCGGGTTAAAATCCCCTATCACTTCAAGAAACCTGGGGTTTAAGAGCTGGTAGAGAGCTAAGTATATCTCGTTGGTTGCCTGTTCGTGAGATATGTATCGGTTTCTAAACTTGTTCAGCCACAGCTTTAAAGACCTTAGCTCCACTATGTATTTGTCTGGTATGTAGCGGATTTTAATAGTAGCGTAGTCAGGATAGCCAGAGCGAGGGCATAGACAGGAAAACTCGGGAAAGGTTATCTCAATGAGATAGTTCCTTTCCGGCGTTGGATTTTCCCATGACTCTAACTTTGCTTCTTCTATGGCTATTTCTCCGTACCTTTTTTCCATAAGTTTATAGTATACATCTTGGTTAGTAATTGGTGGTATTGACTTCAAACCATATAAGAGATGGATAGAGAGAGGTTAAGAGCTACTGTTTACCTTCACAGGCTAACAGCAGGTAAACTCCGTCAAACTCCCTGCCTTTAACTACCCTTTGGCATAGTGCAAATTCTTTTTGGTGTTTTTCCTTAGTAATAACAAGACCCTTAGCTTCGTTTGGGTCTATTAGCTTATCTATACATCTTCCCGAGTAAAAAACAAGAGCGGAATCCTCAGCTTTATAGAAGTACACATTGCCCTTGTAGTCTCTGACTATAGGGGATGCTTTTGGTGTAAACCTTTTGCCCTCGTAAGCCTGGAGCAAAGCTAAAACTAAAAGCAAAGTGGGAACAGATAGGATTAACACCCTTTTCATATACCCTCCACTACACACATAAGCCAACAGAATAGCCAAGGGAGGATAGGAGAGAAGTATGTAATGATGGAGCTTGTTGCTGGCAAGGCTAAAAAATACAAACACAGAAAGAAACCAGAGCAAAAGGGGAATCCACTCCCTTTTGAAGCCCCTAATTAGCTTGGGATACAAAGGAAGATACCAAAAGGTTCCCAGGGCAAGCACAGGAAGGTAGTAGTAAAAGGGTGCAGGATGAGTAGACCTATGACCGGTATAACGCATAAGATTCTCGTAAATGAAAAACCTGTAGAAGTATTCATATCCGTGATGAAAGAGCATAAGAAGATACCAAGAAAAGCCGACCGTAAGAAAGACGAGAAGCCCTTGTGGTTTTAAAAAGTCCAGCTTTCTTTTCCAGAGAAGGTATGTGCCCGTTGCAAGTACAACCCCCACAGGTCCCTTTGTTAGAAAGGCAAAGACAAAAGCCAGCCAGCCTAATAAAAATCTCCCTTTCAGAAAGAGGTATAAACCTGCCATAGAAAAAAAGGTGTTTAGCATTTCAGGAACTACCGCCCTTGCCTCTATCCATATGTGGGGGAAGCTAATGAATATAAGGGCGGACTTCAGGGCTATTTCTTTAGAAAAGAAGTCCCTTGCAATCAGGTAGGTTAAACTCGCAAGACCTAACGCAGAAATTCCGGAGACAAGCCTTGCGGAAAATTCGTTAAAACCGAAGACATACGAGCTTAAGGACACAAACCAGTAAAGCATGGGCGGCTTTTCAAAGCGGGGCTGACAGTTGTACTGTGGTGATATAAAGTCCAGACTTCTCAGCATGTTTTGGACTGCGGACATGTTTCTGCCTTCGTCTAATGAGGTAAAGGATAGAATCCAATTACCCATTATTAGGTAAAAAAAGGAAAGGGTTAGAAAAAGTGAGAAACTCCAAGATAGCATACTACACCTATGGTCCAACCGGCCACCACATCCAAGGGAAAGTGGACACCCATGTAAACTCTGCCATAACCTATGAGAATAGGATACACTACAAGAGCGGGTTTTAGCCACACGGGAGCTCCTTCAAAAAGGCACAGGGCTATGACGGTGGACATGGCCGTATCACCTGAAGGAAAGGATTTTAGCCTAAGCTTCTCAAGAAGGTAGACCTCCTCCAATACAGTGGACGGTCTTTTTGCCCTTATGGTATACTTAAGAAGCTTTACCACGAGAGCTTGAAGGGTAACAGCCACTGCATACTTGAAAAATCCTTTGTCTCCTGTAAAAAGCAGTATAAAACCTACAAATAGCCCAAAAGAACCCTTCCCAAGAAGATGAAAGTATGCATAAAAAACGTCAAGGAGTGGATGTCTTCTGTGGTTTATTAAGTAAAAGAGCTGGTGATTAAGCGTAAACCTCTCTATGTCCATTAGTTATACTGATAGACTATTTTAACCCTTTGCACTTCTTCTGGCACCAATGTTATCTTTCCGTCACTCATAAAGGAGACGAAGCCCTCTATTAGACCGGCAAAGAAATAGACAACGGGGGAGTTAAGAAGGTCTTCACCCAGTATGGCATCGGTAAATATATCCTCTTCCACCATAACCTTGTCTTCTATTTTTATTGATTTTGCAAAGCCAAGGCTTTCCAATATTATACAAGCCCTTCTAAGAGCTTCTTCCTTTGGTAGAGTCTCGGGAAAATGTCCTATGAGGCTTTCCAACAGTTTGGGTCCTGATTGTTTTCCTGCATCGCGCATCACAGCCTTTGCCCCTTTATCACCTATAAGGTTTTTCACACCCTCTGCCATGTTAACTATAGCCAGCAGTAAAATGTCTGCGTCAATCATATGTTTTACCCCCTTCCCTCATTTTAGCACACTCGTGAGAGTTGTTTATTTAAACTTGCTTATGGTTGCTATAAGATTACCTTAACCCACGGACTCGTAAATTCTTCCCCTAAATTTGGCACCAAGAGAGAGGGCAAGCTTTTCCGTTTTTTTCATGTCAACACCTTCGTAGTCAACCGCAGTGGCTACTACGTCAAAACCTTCTCTTACCGCCTCCCTTATAAACTCTATAACCTTTTCAAATGCCGACCCTTGAGCTGGTCTGCATACCCTGTTGTAAGTTTCTTCGTCTGGTGCGTTAAGGCTCACAGACCAAACATCCACAATACCCTTAAGCTCCCTAAGCTTTTCCTTTGGAAGGAAGGTAAACATAAGACCGTTTGTATCCACCCTTACCCTTCCACCCCTTTCCTTTACCCATTTGGCTATTTCCTTGAGAGCGGAAAACCTGAGCGTTGGCTCACCGTAACCGCAAAAGACTATTTCATCGTACTTTTTAGGGTCTCCTATCTCCTTTATGACTTCTTCTACTGTGGGGTCGCGCGAGACCCAAACCCAATAACCCTTAACCATAAAGTTCCTTTCTCTTTCTCTTTGACAAAAGGCGCAATGTAGGTTGCATTTGTTGGTAAGGTTTATGTAAAGCTTGTTGTTAATCACATAGGTTATAGTATCCTTTTTTCCATTCTGTATGAGGTTAAAAAGGAGCTTGGCATTTTCTGAGGTCATCCTTTCTATGTCTTCAAGGGAGCTGTTTGGGATAATGCTGGCCATCACTTCTGCGGTATAGCGTATGTAAGGGGGTTTGTTGGGTTTTCCCCTTACGGGCTGAGGGGCAAGAAAGGGAGCATCGGTTTCTATAAGAAGCCTGTAGGTGGGTGTCCTTTTGAGCACCTCTCTTAAATTTTGTGCGTTGGGATAGGTTATAATGCCCGAGTAGGATACATAAAAGCCAAGGTCTACGCAGGCTCTCATAAACTCGTAGGAGCCAGTAAAGCAGTGCATTACGCCACCAACTTCGTAAGCTCTTTCTTCCCTTAAAATTCTTATGGTATCCTGCTCCGCATCCCTTGAGTGAACCACTATAGGAAGCCCAAGCTCTCTGGCTATGGCTATCTGCCTTCTAAATACTTCTTCCTGCTTTTTTTTGTCGGAGTAGTTCTTGTAAAAGTCAAGACCCATCTCACCCAATGCCCTAACCTTTGGATTGCTTTTGGCAAGCCCTTTGAGCCATTCAAAGTCTTCTTCTCTTACTTTATCCGCATCGTGAGGATGAAATCCTATGGCACAAAAAACCTTTGGGTTTTCTTCCGACAACTTTACCGCATTCTTTATAGTTTTCTTGTCATAACCTACTGTTATAAGGTACTCTAAGCTCTCATCCTGCAAAGCATCCTGCAGGTCTTCCTCCCTCAGAAGGTCAAGGTGACAGTGTGTGTCTATCATGGCATAAAAAATACTACAAGTCTATCTTTTTTCAAGGCAATAGTGATACAGAACAGGTTTTAAAACTGTGAGTTTGGTATGCGTAAGAGGAGGTGACGCAACATATATCTGGAGTTAGGCATATCTCTAAAGGACAGGCAAAGTCACTTTGAAAAGTCAAAGAGTATCCTTCAGCATGGATACTTGCCCCATACCTCAGGTTCAGGGACTGTGGCAGGCAATCCTGCCAGTAAGCCCCGTGCCTTACCCCAGCAGAGGCACTTATACTGCTCACTTGCAATTTTGCGTGCGGTTTTCCTGTAAGAAGCCAAAACATCTCTTATGACAGACTTTTTCCTTTCGGTTAAGTCCGTGCAAACTTCAATTGTCCTGAACATCTCGGGAGAGATTACAAAAAAAGCCCAAAATTGTCAATAGACTGAATGATTAGTTTTAGAGACTCTTTAAAGCAGCTTGCAGGTCTAAAGCTTGCCTCTGAAAGCTCTGTCAAGCACGGACTTTTCAAGGAGCTCTATTTTCTCTTCCATCTGCTTCTTTTCTCTGAGGACTTCTCTTACTATGCGGTGGACTTGCTTAAGCTTTTGGACTATGAGCTTATTTATCACCTTTTCTACCTGAGTAAGGTACAAATCTTAAAGTGTAGCGGAAAATCCCCAAAAGAGCTTTACGACGAAAACCTTTTGTAATGTCTCGTTTGAACTTTCTATGCCTCGCCTTGTCCACAAGTATTTCAGTAAGTGTGCTATTGTATATATAGTATAGTTAGGGAGACTTAACATGAGTAACACCAGACATATAAGAGTGTTCGTATCCTCTACCTTTGTGGACATGCACGAGGAGAGGGAAAGGCTGGCAAAGGAAGTGTTTCCAAAGTTGAGAAGCTACGCCCGTCAGAGGCAGGTGGAGTTCACGGACATAGACCTCAGGTGGGGCATAACTCAGCAAGAAGCGGAGAGTGGAGAAACTCTTAGAGTCTGCCTTGAGGAGATATACAAGTGCATGGACTCACCCATATTTTTCATAGGAATTCTTGGCTACAGATACGGCTGGATACCCGGAGAGCTGGAAGAGAGAATAAAAGAAAGCCTTGAAAAAGACCCACGCTTCAGTGGATTACTAAAGAACTACCCTACAGACAGAACCAGCATAACGGAGCTTGAAATAAGGTTTGGAGTGTTTAAAAACCAAAGGCGGGAGCAGGGTATGGTG
>JANWWY010000003.1 GCA_025057455.1 Aquificaceae bacterium | reverse complement strand
ACTGAAGGTGGGAGACCCCGCACCCGTAGCCTACGTGGTTACAAAGGACCTTCAGGAAATTGCAGTTGGAGGACCAAGCGACAAGGTTCAGGTGATAGTAACAGTTCCCTCTCTTGACACGCCCGTATGCGAGACAGAGACGAAAAAGTTCAACGAGCTTATGGCTGGAATGGAGGGTGTTGCGGTATGCGTGATTTCTATGGACCTACCCTTTGCACAGAAGAGGTTCTGCGAGAGCTTTAACATAGGCAATGTGACCGTGGCCTCCGACTTCCGTTACAGGGACATGGAAAAGTACGGAGTTCTTATATCGGAGGGAGCTCTAAAAGGCATTCTGGCAAGGGCTGTCTTTGTGGTGGACAAGCAAGGTAAAATAGCCTACATACAGCTTGTGCCAGAAATTACACAGGAGCCCAACTACGAAGAGGTAGTTGCAAAGGTAAAAGAGCTAACATAAATCCCTCTGGGGGCTGTAGCCCCCTTGGCGTATAATAGAAGGGAGGAGGTTTAGCCGTGGAGAAGGAAAGGCTTTTTTCAAAAAAGCTCAACGCAGGCAAAAGAACTTACTTTTTTGACGTAAAGAAGGGAAGAGACGGCTCCGCTTATCTTGTCATAACAGAACAAACGGAAGACAAACGCAATAGGCTAATGGTCTTTGAGGATAGATTGGAAGATTTTATGTCCGCTCTAAGGGAAGTAGCAGAGAAGGTAAAAGAGCTGTAAGCAAGCATAAAGGAGGATAGATAATGAGGGGGCTCGTAGCATGTTTATTTTTGGTGGGTAACGCATTAGCCTTAGAGTGTGGCAACGTCATAGGCATTGAGCAAGCTATAAGTAGTGCTAAGCAGTATGTGGGAACTGTCCAATCCACTCAGCTATCCCAGAACAAGAAAACGGGAGAGTGCTACTACAGAGTTAGAGGAACTGAAGGCACTGCGGTGATAGACGCAAAGGATGGAAAGCTTCTTAGGTTTTATAGAAAAAGATAGGGGCATATAATTAAAAGCATGGCAGAGCTTACCGCTTCCATAAGGCTATATGAGATTCTGGAAAAGAGGTTTGGAAAGGAGGAGGCAAAGGAGCTTGCAGTGGCTTTGGAAGAGGTTCTTGAGGAAATGGCAAACAGAAAAAAGGAAGAGCTCAAAAGGGAGCTCCCCTCCGACCTTGCCACAAAGCAGGATATAAAGGTTCTGGAGGCGGAGATAAGAAGGGTAGAAGACACTTTGAGAGCCGAAATAAGGAGGGTGGAGGCGGACATAAGGAGGATTGAAGCTTACATGAAGATAATGATAGTTCTGTTGCTTGTGGCTATAGCTCTTTACAGCCCCGTGTTTGCGGAGTTGGTGGGGAGGTTTTTAAAGCCTTAACTACTTTGATGGCCTAAAGGCTTTTATCTTACTTTCGTCAGTGGTAATGTAAGGTCCTCCTATCAGGTCTATGCAGTAGGGAACTGCGGGAAAAACCGCATCAAGGCAAACCTTTATAGACTGGGGTTTGCCAGGCAGGTTTATTATGAGGGTCTTGTTCCTTATGCCTGCAGTCTGGCGAGATAGTATCGCTGTTGGAACTTGCCTTAGGGAAACCGCACGCATCAGCTCCCCAAAACCTGGAAGTATCTTCTGACAGACTGCCTCCGTAGCCTCTGGGGTCACATCCCTCGGAGCTGGGCCAGTACCTCCTGTAGTAAGTATAAGACAACAGCCTTCCGTATCAGCCATGTGCAAAAGAGCTCCTTCTATTATGTCTCTTTCGTCCGGCACCACGTTGTAAACTATTTCAAAGGGTGATGTTACAACATCGTTGAGATACTCTATTATGTATTTTCCGCTTATGTCTTCGTATTCTCCCTTACTGGCTCTATCGGATACGGTCAGGACTCCAAATTTTGCCTTCTCCATGAGCTTATATTATAGAACGTTCTGCGTGGATGGTTGACAGTTGATATTTTGAGTGTTAAAATCACTTTCAAATGAGTAGCCTACTCTCCCTACTTACTACGCTACTGCTTCTCTTTGCGGATTTTGCCACTGCAGAACACCATCACGAAGACCATCAACTACACATAGATTGCTCCGTATGTATACTCCAGCAGGGGCATGTGGACTATAGCTCCTACAAACCGAGCCTAAAAATAAACCTTATATTCTACCAATTCAAAAGGGAAGAAAAACTTGAGCAACCTAACATAGGTAAAACCATAAAACACACTCATAGCAGGGCACCTCCTTACCTATAGCGTAAGCATAACCTCACCTAAATCCAAAAAAACTAAAAAGGAGGTGCCCAACATGAGGAACACCCTTTTAATACTTGGTATCTTTAGCCTTTCCTTTGCTCAGGAAAACCTTCAGGAGCTTAGGCGTCAGCTGGAAGAGCAGAGAAGGCTTATAAGAGAGCTTGAGAAAAAGATTGAAACTCTTGAAAAGTCTCAGCAAGCAAAGCCAGAAGTAAAGGAAACCACAAGACCTTCACCAGCGGACAGAAGCCTACAGCTCAGAAGCAAGTTTGAAGACAGGCTAAAAGCCTATCAGGTCTCACCTTTTAAACAGACCGCATTCCTTCCTGACATATCCTTCATATTAGACTTTTCCGCAGTGGGCAGAAACAGAAAAGACGAGGAGTATAAGGAGCTGAAAATTCCAAGACTCTGGCACAGGCACGACGATGAGCACGGACACGGGCTACTGAACGAAAGGAGAGGCTTTAACCTAAACTACGGAGAGCTTTACCTGTATGCACCCGTTGACCCTTACTTTGACCTTTACGCTACCATACCCTTCTCTGAGGACGGTGCAAAAGTGGAAGAAGCCTATGCGGTAACCAGAGGTCTCCCAGGCGGTTTTCAGCTAAAGGTGGGTAAATTTAGAAGCTCCTTTGGAAGGTTAAACGCTCAGCATCCTCATGCTTGGGACTTTGCCCATCAACCCCTTCCCAACAAGGTCTTTTTGGGTGACGATGGACTTGTGGAAAAAGGTATTGGTATAAACTGGCTTGCTCCCACGCCCTTTTATCTTCTGTTGGGTGCGGAAGTCCTTCAGGGAGAAAACGAGCAGAGCTTTGGATACAAGGGCTTTGAGATTGAAGACCCCAACACCCACAACACCTTCAAGGTGGAAGATAAACCAGTTCCTAACCTTTACCTTGGCTACGTGAAGACTTCCTTTGACCTTGGCAATCTGTCGCTACTTGCAGGACTTTCCTACGCTCAGGGTAAACACAGGCACGCTCACGATGACCACGGACTGGACGCAAAGACTAAGCTCTATGGTCTTGACCTTACCGCACGCTACCAGATAGACAGCGTAAGATACATAGCTCTTCAGGGAGAATACATGTTCAGAGACCAAGACGGAACAGAATACGAGTTTGAAAATGGCGGGCTTGAGCAAAAGGGTGTGAATAAGAAGCAATCGGGATTTTACGCACAGCTGGTGGGAAGGTTTCACAAACAGTGGAGGGCAGGCTTAAGGTACGAGCTTATAAATAAAAACGATGTAAAGGTAGGAGGAAATAAGGTATCAACGCCCGACAACCTGCCTGCATACTATGCCATGATAGAATACTCTCCCACGGAGTTTTCGCGCATAAGGCTTCAGGTGGGAGAAAACAGAGCCTTTTACGAAAACGGAAAGAGAAAACCCGTAAAGGAGGTGATTCTCCAGTTTAACTTTGCCATAGGAGCTCACGGTGCGCATCCTTTCTAACTCCATTGGGGCCTCAGGGGGCCCATCTTTAAGGGCTATGAGAAAAGTTGTTTTTGTAAAGGTTCTTCCCCTACTTCCCTACGCAGGGACTCTTGGAGTATTCTCCGCCTGCGGATGCGGGAGCTGTCCTGCGTGCTTGGGAACCTCTGCCAGTATAGTGGGGCTTGCTCTGTACATAGGGACGAAGAAACTCCTCAGGGGCAGGGAAAGGGGAGAAAAAAAGGCTAAAGGAGGTGAAGGACATGCTTAGAGTTTTTGCCCTTTTACTGCTCTCTCTTAGCTTTTCCCTTGCCCAGCTTAGAGTTGTTACCACATATCCGTGGATAGGTGATATATTCAGAGAAGTTGGCAGGGACAGGATAACCCTCCATGTTATAGCAAAGCCCACGGAGGACTTTCACTTTGTCGTGCCAAGACCCACGCACATAGCAAAGCTAAGAAGTGCAGACCTGTTGGTGATAAACGGTGCAAGCCTCGAAATAGGCTTTCTGCCCCCACTTCTTCAGCAGTCCAACAATCCAAAAGTGCAGCCAGGGAGACAGGGTTTTCTTGACCTTTCTCAGTTTGTGGAGCTCATAGAAAAACCCGAAAGGGTCTCAAGGGAGATGGGAGATGTGCATCCAGAGGGAAACCCCCACTACTTTTTGGACCCGCATAACATACCATCTTTGGCAAGTGCCATAGTGGAGAGAATGTGCCTATTAGATTCTCCAAACTGCACCTACTATAGGTCAAACTTTGAGGACTTCCAAAGAAGGTGGAAGGCAAGGCTGAAAGAGTGGGATGCTGGATTTTTACAGCTCAAAGGTCTAAAAGTTGTGCAGTATCACAAAACCTACGACTATCTTTTTAGACGCTACGGAATAGAAACAGTTGGAACACTTGAACCTTTGCCCGGCATACCACCCACACCCAAACATTTAGAAAGGCTCAAAAAGGAGGCGGAAAATAAGGGTGTAAAATTCATAGTGCTGGAAGCCTTTAGAAAAGGGGATAGGAATTCTCAAAACTTTGCCAATCAGCTGGGCATTAAAGTGGTAGTTTTGCCTCAGGACGTTGGCATTGAAAACGCAAGGGATATTTTCTCGCTTTTTGATGAGATACTTAGGAGGTTGTCTGTGTGATATGGGACTTGTTTCTTTCAAGCCTATTGCTTTCTGTGGTTCTTGTGGGCATACACGCACACTTTGGAAGGGAGATAATAAAGCGTGGCATCATCTTTGCTGACATTGCGGTGGCGCAGTTTTCCGCACTTGGATACGCCCTTTCTTTGGTGCTAATGCACGGGGAAGGTGCCTTTGTTCTTACCCTCCTTTTTAGCCTCTTTGCCAGCCTTCTTATAGCCTTTTCGCAGAGACTGAAAGAGTATGCGGAAGCCTTTGTGGGTCTTTTGTATGCCTTAGGCGTTTCTGGAGTGGTTCTCCTCCTTACACACTCCCCACACGGCATGGAGGAGATAAGGAAGCTTACCGCCGGTGATGTCCTGCTTGTTCCCTTTTCTGGCGTGCTAAAGAGTGCACTCCTTTACGCAGTAATAGGTCTTTTGCTATACCTTCGCGCTAGGCTGGAGGGTATTTTGAAGGAGCTCTCTTTTTTCGTGCTCTTTTCTTTAACTTTGGCAAGCTCTGTAAGCCTTGTGGGCGTCTTGGTGGTCTTTGCACTGCTTTTGGGACCGGCCATAGTCTCTTTGCTTTTTCAAAAGGGAATCGTCTTTGCGTGGGTTTATGGGACGCTGATAAATCTTGTTGCAGTAGCTGTATCCTTCAACATTGACCTACCAACAGGATACAGCATAGTATTTTTGCAGGCACTTGCGGGAATGTTTGCCTTTATAATAAAAGCTCTCAGATGAAAATACTCATACTTACCTCTTCCTTCGGTGGCGGGCATAACAGTGTGGCAAGAGCTCTAAAGAGGAGCCTTGAGGAAAACTTCTCCGCAAAGGTCAGGCTGGAAGACCCCTACCACCTTCTAAACCCAAGGCTCAACGCCCTTAACGCAAGGTTTTACGTTTACATGATGAAGTATTTTCCCAAGCTCTACGGGCTTTTTTACAACTCTACCTACGACCTTGAAAAGGATAGCCTGTTGGTGCGTCTCCTTTCCCTGCCAGGACTTAAGGAGCTAAGAGAACTCTTGGAAGAGGAAAAGCCAGAGGGTGTTGTAGCTGTTTACCCCACTTATGCTGGCATGCTTAGAATTCTCAAGGAAAAGGGCTTTGTAGTGCCCAAAAGCTTTGTGGTAATAACTGACTTTGTAGCCCATGTTCAGTGGCTTCACGACCGCATGGATGCTTACTTTGTCCCTTCTCACGAAGTGAAGTTTCACCTATACAGGAAAGGCGTATCCTGCAACAGAATTGAGGTAACTGGAATACCCATAAACCCAGAGTTTGATAGATACAAACAGGAAGAAAGAGACCTTCTTCTCATAAGTGCTGGCATGTTTGGGATGACTCCATCTGTGGAAGAAATATGTCAAGTGGTTGAAGACCTCTTACCCAAGAACCTTGAGGCTATGGTTCTATGCGGTAGTGACGATAGACTTTACGGGAGAGTAAGCCAAAGGTTTAAGAAGATTCAGGCTGTAAGAGGCATACTAAGCCACGAGGAGATGGCTAAGCTTATGGGAAGGTCTTTTCTGCTCATATCAAAGGCTGGAGGTATAACCACCTCCGAGGCTCTTGCCTCGGAAACCCCCATGCTAATTTACAAACCTTTACCAGGGCAAGAGTATTACAACGCCCTATATCTTCTTAAAAACGAAGCAGGTATGGTAGCCTACCACAGAGGGGAGCTTGCAAGGGTTCTTGGTTACTTTTTAAAAAGTGAGGAACTGAGGCAAAGGCTAAAAGAGAACATAAGGAGAATCAAAAAGCCTCATTCTTCTCTTTTAGTAGCCAAAGGTATACATGATGTCCTGCGGACAAAAGATTGAATAGTATGAGAAGAAGCTCAGCATACAGCAAGCTTATATGAAGGCTGTAAAGGTTTACAAGAAGGACAAAAGGCACAAAGAGATATTGATAAAGGGTAGAAAGCTTTCCAAATACGGAAACTACTATCCTACGCTTTTTTAAGGTGGCATAGGCACCTATGGGTGCAAGGAGAAAGTCCTGTCCAACGGTAAAAAGAACAGCCCACCAGCTTACGTCAACCCTTAAAGGAGCAAGGTAAAGGGCTAAGAAGGAAAGCACCACGAAAACTCTATCTGAAACTGGGTCTATTACCCTTCCTACCTCATCCTTTTCTATGCGGTATTTCTTGGCAAAGAAGCCGTCCAGCTTATCGCTGAATGCACCTATCAAAAAAACCAGAAAACTCAGAAACAGCCTTCCTTCTACCAATAAAACCAAAAACAGAAAACCCGTTGGAATTCGGGAAAGGCTTAAAAGGTTGAGGAAAAGCCTAATTTTCCCCCTTATACTTCTACCCTCTACACTTCCTTCCACGCCGGCTGGCAAAGCCAGAAGTACTCCTCCCTTTCTGGTCCCGTAGAGAGCATAACCACGGGCACACCCAAATAGTCCTGTATAAACTGAACGTAGCTCAAGGCATT
Organism: Aquificaceae bacterium; assembly: GCA_025057455.1. GTDB lineage: Bacteria > Aquificota > Aquificia > Aquificales > Aquificaceae > Pampinifervens. The sequence continues at coordinate 73,589 of JANWWY010000003.1, read as the reverse complement.
CTCTGGAAGCTCCGAGGGGCTCTTTGCCCCCCTTGTATCCTTCAACCAACCCCTAAAGCTCTTGTATACGGGTTTTACCTTAGAAAGAGTAGTCAAGCCCGCTGGAAAGCTTTCAAAAACCTTTCCGTCCTCTTCGTAAGCCACACAAACCTTTATTTCTTTAAACTGGTCCAGCACATCCAACTTGGTAAGAATAATACCATCCAAACCGTTTACCTCTACCGCGTGCTTTAGTGCCACAAGGTCAAGCCATCCGCACCTTCTTGGTCTTCCGGTGGTAGCACCGTACTCGCCACCTCTTTCCCTTAGCATAAGACCTGTCTCGTCCGTAAGCTCTGTAGGAAAGGGACCTTCGCCCACGCGCGTGGTATAAGCCTTTGAGACCGCCCAAAAATCTGATTGTGAAAAATACTTGGGTGGAAGTCCGGTGCCGTTAGAAAGCCCAAGAGCGGAAGCGTTGGAAGAGGTCACATATGGATATGTGCCCATGTCTATGTCTAACATTGTGCCCTGCGCACCCTCAAAGAGAACCCTTCCCTCAAACTTCAAAAGCCAGCGTGTTGTATCTACTACCCTCTCCTTTATACTTTTGTAGCTTTCCATCGTCCTTTCAAACATATCGTCCAAGTCCAAAGAGTGATTTTCACAGTAGACCTTCTCGCAAAGGTCTTGGACAAACTCCAAGTTTTCCTTCATGAGCTTGTAGGTTCTGTCTTTGTCTTCAAGGTCGCAGACTCTTATGCCTTTCCTGCCGTACTTGAACATGTATGATGGACCTATTCCCCTAAGAGTGGTGCCTATTTTTCCTTTTCTTTCAAACAATGAGTCAAGAACCTTGTGGTATGGCATAACGAGGTGTACCCTATCGCTCACAAAAATCCTCTCCCAGACACTTAGTCCTCTTTTCTCTAAGCCCTCTATTTCATCCACCAAGAGCTCTAAGTCAACTACCATACCCTGTGCCACTATACCTATGGTGTGTTGGTGAAGTATGCCTGTGGGCAAAAGGTGTAACACAAACTTTTCTCCACCCACTATAACCGTATGCCCTGCGTTGCTCCCGCCTTGGTATCTGACCACCGCATCAAACTCTGCGGACAGCAGGTCTACCACCTTACCTTTTCCTTCGTCGCCCCACTGAGCACCAAGAATAACAAGGTCTTTTTTCATCCTACTGCTCCCTGAAGTTCTTCTACCTTTTCCCTTATGGCTTCAAAAAGCTCCTTTATTCCCCAACCCTTTACTGCGGATACTACCACAGACTTGCTTTCCATGAAGGCAGGTTCTGTTAGATACTTTACTTCCTCCTCTCTTTCTACGACCTTGTCCGCCTTGTTAAAAACATATATAACTGGCTTTTCTTCCGCAGAGAGGTCTTTGAGTATGTCCCTTACCACCTTTACTTTCTCCATCCAGTTTTTGTCCGATATATCTATAACGTGCAAAATTATGTCCGCTTCCTGAACCTCTTCAAGTGTAGCTTTAAAAGATTCCACCAATTCTGGAGGCAGTCTTCTTATAAAACCTACCGTATCGGTCACCAAGACCTTTATATCTGGGAACAAAAACCTTGCTGATGTGGTTGTATCAAGGGTAGCAAAGGGCATGTCAGCCACTAAGGTCTCCCTACCAGTCAGCACCTTCATAAGGCTCGACTTGCCAACGTTTGTGTATCCCACAAGAGCAACCTTTACCACCTTTAGGTCTCCCGCACTTTCTCTTCTTTTTCTCTGCTCTCTCCTTTGCTTTTTTATCTCTTCAAGCTCTTCCTTTATCTGCTGTATTCTCTTCTTTATCCACCTTCTTCTTATTTCCGCCTCCTGCTCACCAGGACCTCTTGTCCCTACACCACCACCAAGACGTGATAGCTCCTTACCTCTTCCGTAGAGTCTCGGAAGCTCGTAGGTAAGTCTTGCAAGCTCCACCTGAAGTTTTGCGGTTTTTGAACGAACTCTTTTGGAGAATATCTCCAATACCAAGTCCGCACGGTCCATTATCTTCTTTCCTATAGACCTTTCCAAGTTGGCCACCTGAGATGGACTTAAAAAGGCATCAAAAACTATACTGTCCGCACCAGTCCCTTCAGCTACTTGCTTTATCTCCTCCACCTTTCCAGCACCTACATAGTAACGAGGGTCTGGATGACTTTTTTTCTGGATTATGTATCCAAGACAGTGACCTCCTAAGGCTTTGAGGAGTTCCTTTAGCTCCTCAAGGGACTCTCTACTTTCTCTCTTGCCAGATTCTAAAATACCGACAATTATGCTCTTCATTAACCCCCTTGCACTATGGTGCTTATGGCGTGTTTGTATATGAGGTTTGGTTCACCTTCTACTTCAAGTAGTAGAGTGTATTTATCGTGGTCAAGCACTTTGCCCGATATTCTGTTGCCCCTCGTTAAAAAGACAGTTACAGTAGCCCCTTTCCTTTTAAGCTCTTCTATGTATTCATCCTGCACGTTTGTATTTTTCTCCATAAACATCTCCTTACCTCCAATTAAATTATAAAACTTTTTAACTTAAGTCAAGCTGGCACAGTTAAAATAATGTAAATGCACGAGCCTGTGAACATTACCCTTGCCCAGCTTGCACCAAAGGTTGGAGATGTAAAGTATAACCTTAACAAAATAAAGGAGGGATGGAGTTTGGCGGACAAAGATTCACATATGGTGGTCTTTCCAGAGCTCTTCCTCTCCGGTTATCCTCCAGAAGACCTCCTGCTTGGGCTTGAGTTTATAAGGGAGTGCCATAGAGCTCTTGAGGAAATCCTTGTATTTTCAAGGAACATGCAATCCTTGGCTGTCTTTGGCACACCTTACTACGATGGAGACCTTTACAATGCCCTCCTAATTGTAGGTGGTGGGAGACTGTTGGGCGTATACAAAAAGACCTTTTTACCCAACTACTCGGTCTTTGACGAAAAAAGATACTTTAGACCCGGTAAAGAGCCTCTCCTTTTGGAATTGGATGGCGTAAAGGTTGGCTTTTCTGTGTGTGAGGACGTATGGCACCCAGACGGCTGGGAGAGGTTCTATGCTCTTGCAGGTTGTGAGCTACTTATAAACATAAATGCATCCCCCTATTACGAGGGAAAGTATCAGTATAAGGAAAACTTTTTAAAGGCAAGGGCACAAGACAACATAGCCTACTTAGTTTATGTAAACTTGGTGGGTGGTCAGGATGAGCTTGTGTTTGACGGTCGCAGTCTGGTTGTAGACCCAGAGGGTAAAATCCTCTCAAGGGCAAAAGCCTTTGAAGAGGACCTTTTGACGGTGAGCCTTGACATAGATAGGGTCAGAAGGAGAAGGCTAACAGACATCAGGCTAAGGGAAAAAGGGGTCGTGAAAATAAACACAGTCAGCCATGAGTGTGGACTAAAGAGAAAAATCTTAGAGGGACGTATAGAGAGTAGTCCAGAGGGAGAGGAGGAGCTCTACAAGGCTATTACCTTGGCAATAAGGGACTATGCGGAGAAGAATTCCTTCAGCAAGGTTTTGGTGGGTCTCTCTGGTGGCATAGACTCTTCGTTGGTTGCCTGTCTTGCGGTGGATGCTCTCGGTCAGGATAGGGTCGTAGGTGTCTTTATGCCCTCGGAGTTTACCTCAGAAGAAAGCAGGGAGGATGTTTACCAGCTTGCAAAAAACCTCCGCATAGAGCTCTACGAGTATCCCATAAAGGACATCTACAGAGTATATCTGGAAGTGTTTGGCTCTGAGGAGCTTACCGTGGCGGAGGAAAACCTCCAAGCACGCATCAGAGCAAACATACTTTTCTACCTTTCCAATAAGCACGGATGGCTGGTGCTTTCTACTTCCAACAAGAGCGAGTCTGCGGTGGGCTATGGTACCATATACGGGGACATGGCTGGGGGCTTTGCCCCCATAAAGGACCTTTACAAAACAAAGGTTTACAGCCTTGCCAGATACAGAAACAGCATAAAGCCAGACATTCCCCACAGGGTCCTTTTGAGACCCCCAACAGCAGAGCTAAGACCAGGTCAAACAGACCAAGACACGCTACCACCCTACGAGCTTCTTGACCGCATACTCGTGCTCTACATAGAGGAAGGTCTGGGTTTTCAAGATTTAAAGAGCTTGGGCTTTGAAGAGAACACGCTAAGAAAAGTGCTAAAGTTGGTAAAGGGTGCGGAATACAAGAGAAAACAGGCACCCATCGGTCCAAAGCTTACAAAAAGGTCCTTTGGAAAGGATTGGAGAATGCCCGTAAGCAACGGGTTTTTAGAACCTCTGTAAAAAACCCACGAGAAAACCGTAATTGGCCTCGCCCTCTCGCTTGTAAAGGCTTTTGTGTACGCCGAAGCTTATGTCCGTGCTTTTTGTAGGATGGAGAACCATACCAAGGAGAAGATGCGTATCTCGCCTTATGTTTCTTTCCTCTGGTTTTAAATACTTTATTTCACTCCCAAGGGTCAGCCAAGGAAGAACCTCACCGTAGGCGTGCAGTATAACCCCGTAAGCGTCCCTCAATCCTTCTACATGTGAAGACCTTATATAAACACCGTTGAGGTTTAGGGTAAGTTTTCCTATGTCCCTCTCCAGTATAAGGTTTAAGTTTGCGGTAGTACTCCCGTAGCCTATGCCCTTTTTACCTGTATCCAAATTCAGCTGTAGTCTGTATCCAACCCTCCATCGCTCACCACTAAAAGGCACGTGCTTTATAAAAACTCTTAGGTCGTCAACACCGCTTATTCTCTCCTGTCCGTCCCTGATTTTCACGTAGGGTTGCACCACCGCAAAGTCTAAGTTTCTCAGTATGCCTGCTTGAAATTGAAAGTCAAAGCTCTGCCTTCTTAAACCACCGTAGTGTCTAAAGTTGGCATAGTTGGCTTCAAATTGGAAGTTTCCCAGCCCTCCCAAAGTGCCGGCATCTTCCGCCTCAAAGGGAAAGAAGGCAAAACTTAGCTTGAAAAGAATAACCAGTAGCAAGAGCTTTTTCATTTTACCCTCTCCAAAACATTATAGCATCTGCTAAACTATAAACTCATGCATCTTATGGAAACTTACAAGAGGCTTCCCGTAAGTTTTTCAAGGGGTGAAGGCGTATACCTGTACGACGATAAAGGTAAAAGATACCTTGACTTTATTGCGGGCATAGCGGTAAACGCCTTGGGGTATGCGGACAAAGAGCTGACAGAAGCCCTATGCAACCAAGCGAGGAAGTTATTTCATGTTTCCAACCTCTTTGAAAACCCTTGGCAAGAAGAGCTTGCGGGAGAGCTAACAAAAGCCTTCTGGACCTGTGGCAAGGTCTTTTTCTGCAACAGCGGTGCGGAAGCCAACGAAGGGGCTATAAAGCTGGCAAGAAAGTATTTTTACGAAAAAGGCGAAAGAAGATACAGAATAGTTACCTTCTACAACTCCTTCCACGGTAGGACCTTTGGTGCCATGTCCGCTACCGCCCAAGAAAAAATACAAAAGGGTTTTGAGCCACTCTTGGATGGTTTTGACTACGCACAGCTCAACAACATAGACTCAGTCATGAAAGCCTTAAGAAAAGAAACCGCAGGCATAATGTTAGAAGTGATACAAGGTGAAGGTGGCATAAGAGAAGCCACGCTGGAATTTCTGCAAAAGGTTCAAGAAATTTGTAAGAGAGAAGGTCTACTCCTTATCGTTGACGAAGTGCAAACGGGCATAGGAAGGACTGGAAAATTTTACGCTTATGAACATTACGGAATAAAACCAGATATCATAACCCTTGCCAAGGGTCTGGGGGGAGGCTTTCCCATAGGTGCGGTGCTGGCAAGGGATGAGGTTGCAGAGGCTTTCAAGCCCGGCTCTCACGGCTCTACTTTCGGGGGGAATCCATTGGCATGCGTTTGTGCCAGCGTAGTTGTAAGAAGAGTAAAAAGTTTACTGCCACACATAGAGAGGGTTGGTGCTTACTTTAGGCGTAGGTTGGAAGAGCTGAGGGCTGGCGAAGTTCGTGGAAGGGGTCTTATGTTAGGTCTTGACATAAAAAGAGATTGCTCCCAGCTTGTTCTAAGGGCTTTGGAAAGGGGTCTTTTAATAAACTGCACGTCCCAGAGCGTTCTCAGGTTTGTGCCACCTCTCATAGTGGAAGAAAAGCACGTGGATGAGGGTATAGATATTTTGAAAGAGATTTTAAGTTAGTCCCATCCTTATTTTGTATGCCTTTAGTGCGTTCATCAAAAGTGCGGTAACCGTCATTGGTCCTACACCCCCTGGCACTGGCGTTATGGCATAGGTTTTCTCCTTCACGCCTTCAAAGTCCACGTCTCCTACTATTCTATCCCCAACTCTTGATATGCCAACGTCTACCACCACCGAGCCTTCCTTTACCATACTGGGCTTTATAAGACCAGGGACACCTGTAGCGGAGATGAGTATGTCCGCTCTTTTGGTGTATTGGCTTATGTCTTTTGTGTGTATGTGGCACACGCTTACTGTGGCATCTCTCCAGAGCATAAGAAGACTTAAAGGTCTTCCCACTATAAACCCAGCACCCACTATCACCACATCCTTACCCTTTACTTCTATTCCGTAGTGTTTTAGGAGCAGGTCTATACCCAAGGGCGTGCAAGGTATAAACCCGTCCTCCATGCGTGCCACAAGTCTTCCCATGTTCTCTGGATGAAAGCCATCCACGTCCTTTTTAGGGCTTATGGCGATTATGACCTCCTGCTGTTTTATGTGTGGGGGCAAGGGTAGCTGTACAAGGATGCCGTCCGTTTCTTCGTCTGCGTTTAGCTGTGCTATAAGCTCCAAAAGCTCTTCGTGCGTGGTGTTGTAAGGTAGGCGATATACTAAAGACCTTATGCCCACCTTCTGACAAGCCCTTTCCTTGTTGCCTACGTACACCTGACTGGCTGGGTCATCTCCCACCAATACAACCGCAAGGGTTGGAGGTCTTAAACCCTTTGAAAGGTAATGCCTTATTTCGTCGGATATCTGGCTCCTTAGCCTTTCAGACAATGCCCTTCCATCAAGTATTATACTCACTGTTTTTTCCATTTTGTGCCTGCCGGCGTATCTTCAAGTATAATGCCCAATTCCTTTAGCCTATCCCTTATATGGTCTGCTACGGAAAACAGCTTTTCCTTCCTTGTCATATCCCTGACCTCCACAAGCAGGTCCACAAGCCTGCTGTCAAAGATGGTTCCAGCCTCAAGTTCCTTCTGGACTACTCTCTTTACATCGCACTCTGGCTTGTAGTCTTCAAGCAGACCAAACACACCCCTAAGGCTCCTGATAATAGAGTTGACCGCAAACTCGTAGGCTTCTAACTCTTGTCTTGATATCCTACCATCGGAAAAGGCTTTGTTTTTTATCTTGCCAAGCTCACCAATTAGTCCATAAATCGTGGCAAGGGCTTGGGGTGTGTTAAAGTCGTCGCTAAGAGCCTTGAAAAAGCCTTCCTCCATCTGCTTTACACTTTCAAAGAGTGGGTGAGTTCCCTTCTCTTCGTAGCTTGGTAGCTTTTTCAAAAGCTCAAGGTCTTCAAGGGCGTTTATAAGCCTCTCGTAGGCTCTTTTTGTTTCTTCCATCTTCTCCCAAGAAAAGTCGAGGGGGCTTCTGTAGTGGGTAAAGAGAACCAAGAGTCTGAGTATGTCTGGATGATACTTGGAATAGACTTCCTTTAGAGTTATGTAATTGCCAAGAGATTTGGACATTTTTTGACCGCCTACGGTGACAAGTCCGTTGTGAACCCAATACCTTGCAAAGGGTTTGCCAGTAAGGGCTTCCGCCTGAGCTATTTCGTTTTCGTGGTGTGGAAAAACAAGGTCAAGACCACCGGCGTGTATGTCTATAGTCTGTCCCAAATGTTTAAAAATCATGGCTACGCACTCGGTGTGCCATCCAGGCCTTCCAGGACCCCACGGGGAGTCCCATGCGGGCTCCCCAGCTTTTGCAGACTTCCAGAGGGCAAAGTCGAGGGGGTTTTTCTTCTTCTCGGAAGGCTCCACCCTTGCACCAGCCTCCAACTCTTCTACGTTTCTTTTTGAGAGCTTTCCATACTCTGGAAACGAAGACACAGAAAAGTAAACATCGCCTTCCGACTCGTAGGCATAGCCCTTTTCAATAAGACCCTTTATAACCTCAATGATTTCTTGGATGTGCTCTGTTACCCTTGGTTCCACATCCGCAGGTTTTACGCGGATGTTTTCCATATCTATGTAGTAGCTGGCTATATACCTGTTTGCTATGGTCATAAAGTCAGTACACTCTTGCTTTGACCTGTTTATGATTTTGTCGTCAACATCGGTAAAGTTCCTCACAAACCTAACCCTGTATCCCAAGTGCTCCAAGAATCTTCTAAGGACATCAAACACTATGAGGCTTCTTCCATGACCTACGTGTGAATCATCGTAAACGGTTACACCACAGGTATATATCAGGAGGTGAGGTGGATTTAGGGGGACTAGCTCTTCCAGCTTACCCGTCAAAGTGTTGTATATACGGAGGCTCATGGATAGTATTTTAACCTAAGCAAAGTGTTAAAATAGCATCTACATGGGTTTTTTAGACAGGTTCAGGAAAAGGGAAGAAAAGGAAGTACTCTGGACAAAGTGCGATAACTGCAAATCCCTTCTCTACGTACCCGAGCTGCGTGCTAACCTAAATGTATGTCCTAAGTGCCAACACCACTTTAACATGCCCGCAAAGGAAAGACTCCAGCATTTGCTTGAAGACTACACACTGCTCTTTGAAAACATAAAGCCCACAGACCCCCTCAACTTTAGGGATACCAAAAGCTACAAGGAAAGGCTAAAACAAGCACAGGAGCAAACGGGACTATCTGAAGCCATGCTTGTAGCAGAAGGATTACTGATAGACGAAAAGGTTGTGCTGACAGTCATGGAATTTAACTTCATAGGTGGCAGTATGGGTTCTGTGGTAGGTGAGAGGTTCTACAGGGCATGTAAGCATGCAGGAGAAAAGGAGTATCCCCTTATTGCGGTAATAACTTCTGGCGGTGCTCGTATGCAGGAGGGGATACTGTCTCTGATGCAGATGGCAAAAACTTCCATGGGTGTGGGATACCTTAAGAAAAAGGGAATACCCTACATAACCGTATTGACAGACCCGACGACGGGTGGTGTTTCCGCCAGCTTTGCTTTTCTGGGAGATATTGTAATCGCAGAGCCAAAGGCTCTCATAGGTTTTGCAGGACCAAGGGTGATAGAGCAAACCATAAAACAGCAACTACCAGAAGGTTTTCAAAGGTCTGAATTTCTTCTTGAAAAGGGCATGGTGGATATGGTTGTGCATCGCAAAGACCTAAAGGAAACCCTTCACACTCTTATAAAGCTGACCACATACTGGAAAAGACATGTGGAAATTTGAAGAAGACCATCCCTTTGCCCTTGCTCACAGGCTTGTGGAAGAAGGAAAGCTTGACCCATGGGATGTGGACATATCCGCACTGGTAAGGGCGTACATGGAGGAGATAAGCAGGCTTGAGCTTTTAGACTTGAGAGTTCCAGCAAGGGCGGTGCTTGCGGCATCTTTTCTACTTAAAAAGCAAGCAGAAGTCCTCTTCCCAGAACCGAAACAGAAAAGAGGAAGTAGAAAGCTAACTCTTCAGGAAATAGTCCAGCAGTTTGAAAGCCAACAGGAACAGCTCCAGGAGGAAATAAACCAAAGAATAGAAAGGGTAAGGAAGGTAATAAGGAGAGAAGGCTCGGGTAGGAAGATAGAAAGAAAAAAAGAAAGAAGGTTTCCCGTGCATGTATCAAAGTTTGAGGATGCTCTTGAAGAACTGAGAGAAATCCTAAAGGACTGTAAGAGTAATCTCTCCTTTAACCAGCTTATATTTGGAAAAAGTTTGGTTCCGTATTTGATGGCGCTCATGGTATTGTACCAAGACGGTGTTGTGGATATACAGCAGGAAAAACCCTACTCGGACCTTAAGATAGTGTGTTTAGGAGGTCAGCATGCTTAAGCTAAAGTTTAACGAAGAAGGTCTTGTGCCAGTGATAGCTCAAGACTATAGGACTGGTGAAATAAGGATGTTTGCGTGGGCTAACGAAGAAGCCATAAAGAAAACCTTAGAAACTGGCTACGCACACTACTACTCAAGGTCAAGGAAGGCTCTCTGGAAAAAGGGAGAAACCTCCGGTGAGCTCCAGAAAGTCTTAGAAATAAGGGTGGATTGCGATGAGGATGTTATCCTATATATGGTAGAGCAAGAGAAAAACACCGCATGCCACACAGGCAGGAGAAATTGTTTTTTTGTGGATATAAGAGGTCAAGAGATAAAAAGCATTATGCCCTTTGAAGCCCTTCAGAGGCTTCAAGAAGTTATCCAGAAAAGGCTAATGGAAATGCCCGAGGGTTCTTACACCGTAAGGCTATACAAGGAGGGCGAAGATAGAATACTTAAAAAGTTTGGCGAAGAAGCCATAGAAACACTCATAGCCTTGAAGAGAGGAGTTCCAGAGGAAATAAAGGCGGAGGCTTGTGATATGTTCTACCATCTCCTTTTAATGCTTACAGTGAGAAATGTAGGCATTGAAGAGGTTTTGCAGGAGCTTGCCAGCAGGATAAAGTAGGTTTAAGATGTTTCCTATGAAACTTTTTCTTTTCCTTCTCTTGCTGTTAGGCATTTCCCAAGCAAAAGTTTTCGTAGCCCAATGGAAGGAAGCGGTAACACCTCTTATGGTGGACTATGTAAAGAGAAGCGTAGATAGGGCTGAAAGGGAAGGGGGCACTATTTTCATTCTTGAGCTTAACACGCCGGGAGGTCTCGAAAGCTCCATGAGAGAGGTAATCCAAGAGTTTCAAAGAACACCCATCCCTGTAGTTGTCTATGTGTATCCACCGGGTGGGCGTGCAGCCTCTGCGGGAGCAATAATAACCATATCTGCGGATGTGGCTGTAATGGCACCTGGCACCAACATAGGCGCTGCAACACCTGTGCAGATGACAGGAGAAAGGATGGACGAAGCCATGAAGGAAAAGGTTATGCAGGATATGCTTGCCTTTGTGAGGAGTATAGCAAAGGAAAAGGGAAGAAACCCCGAGGTGGTAGAAAGAATGGTAAAGGAAGCCATATCCCTTACACCAGAAGAGGCACTTAAAGAAAAGGTTATAGACTTTATAGCCACGGATAGAGCTGACCTCCTCAAAAAGTTAGAAGGAAAAACCGTTAAAAAGCATGGTAAAGAAATTGTTCTGAAGACGGAAGGAGTCCAGCTTGTAGAAGTTGGCAAAAGTCTAAGAGAAGAGCTCTTGAGCGTGATAACAAACCCAACCGTTGCCTACATGCTCTTGCTCATAGGCTTTTATGGTATATTCTTTGAACTTTACAACCCAGGCTCCATCATACCCGGCACTGTAGGGGTTATATGCCTGCTACTTGGGCTCTACGGACTTGGGGTTATAGGTATAAACTGGCTTGGACTTCTTCTCATATTAGCTGGAATACTTCTCGTGGTTCTTGAGCTCCTTACTCCAGCTTTTGGCGGTCTTGCCATTGCTGGTGCCATTGCCATTGCCCTTGGGTCTCTTATACTCATAAGCCCAGATTCACCCTACGGTGATATACCCATAAGCGTGATAGCTACCATGGTGGCCATAACCGTTGCCTTTTTCCTCTTTGCTGGAAGGCTGGGACTCAAAGCTCAAAAGCTAAAAAAGATGTTGGGAACAGAGGAGCTTGTGGGTATGCAGGGAGAGGCTTACACGGATTTTGTGGAGGGGAAGGGTAAGGTCTTTATTCACGGTGAAATATGGAACGCAGTAAGCGACGAGCCTATAAGAAGGGGCGAACAGATTGTAGTGAAAGAGGTAAAAGGTATGATACTTAAGGTGAGAAGAGCTTAAACGGAGAGGGCGGGATTCGAACCCGCGGTGCGGGGTTTGCCCGCACACAGCATTTCCAGTGCTGCACCTTCGGCCACTCGGTCACCTCTCCTAGGAGTAAATATTATAATATCTTCTTAAGCATGAAAGTTGCCAGCATAGATGTGGGCTCCTACTCGGTAAGATTGAGCATTGCACAGTTGGATGGCGAACTGAAAATAATTCATGAAGAGGGTAGAATAACAGCCCTTGCCACAGACCTAAGAAGCGATGGACTTTTAAAAGAAGATAGAATAGAGGAGACCTTAAGCGTCATAAAGGAATTCCTCCAGAAGGCTCATGAGTTTGGCGTGGACAGTCTAAAGCTGGTTGGGACAGAAGCTCTAAGGAGGGCTAAAAACTCTAAGGATTTTTTACAGAGATTAAAGGACATAACAGGATACGACCTCAAGGTTATAACCCCAGAGGAAGAGGGAAGATATGCCTTTCTCTCCGTTGCCTACTCTCTAAAACCAAAGGGGCGTTTCTGCGTAATAGACCAGGGAGGAGGTTCCACTGAATTTGTCTGCGGAAAGGATTTTGTGGTAGAAAGTTTGACCTCCTTCCCCTTTGGCATAGTAAACCTTACGGAAGAATTCATAAAAAGTGACCCACCAAAAAACTACGAGCTTGAGTCTCTAAAAAACTTCCTTGACGAGCACATAAAGGAGGTTATCCAACCTTGCGACGAGCTTGTAGGTCTTGGTGGCACCATTACCACTGTGGCAGCCATAGAGTACGGAGTTTTTCCCTACAAGGGCGAAGATGTGCACGGAAAGGAGCTGTCCATTGACAGGCTCATGTTTTGGCTCGAAACTCTTAGCTCTATGAAAGAGAGTCAGAGGATTGCCAGCTTTCCTCACATAGAGCCAAAGAGGGCAAAGGTTATAATCCCAGGAATACTCATCTTTTACAGGAGTATGCTACTTTTTGGAAAGGATAGGATAAGGGTAAGCGATTGGGGTTTAAAGGAGGGTGTCCTTGTGGATGAACTTTTAAAATCTCTATGAGTTTATTCTTCTTATGCTATCCACCACTTCCTCTATTATCCAGTCGGGCGTAGAAGCTCCTGCGGTGACTCCAACTTTTTTCGCACCTTCAAACCACTCTCTCTTTAGCTCGTCGGGCGTCTCTATGTGGTAGCTTCTTGGGTTTATGCTCTTGGATATTTCATACAGCCTGCGAGTGTTTCCGCTGTTTTTCCCACCTATGATTATCATAACATCCACTACGGGTGCTAACTTGTAGACATCTTCTTGCCTTTCTGAGGTAGCGTTGCATATGGTGTTTATTACCTTAACCTCCTTGGACCATAGGGCTATCTCACCTACAACTTCCTTAAAAAACTGCTCATTCTGAGTAGTTTGAGCTACTATACCGACCCTTTCCTTACCAAGCACGCCCTTTATGTCTTCTTTACTTTCTACCACTACGCCCTTACCGCCACACTCTTGGAGATAACCCAGAGTTCCTATTACCTCTGGATGGTTTTTCTCACCAACAAGCACAACAAAGTAGCCCTCTTTTGAAAGCTTAACCACTGCATCGTGGACAGCCTTGACAAAGGGGCATGTGGCATCCAGTATCCGCACACCCTTGGAAAGGAGCTCTCTTTCCCTCTGTGGGGGTATGCCGTGAGAGCGCACCACTACGGTGGTATTTTCCTTCAGGTCTTCCTCCCTCTCAAGAAGAGCCAGACCCTTTTCTTGGAGTCTTTTGACTTCCTGTGGGTTGTGTATGAGAGGACCTATACTGTAAATGCTTCCAGCTTTTTCCAGATTTTTTAAAGCATCTTCCGCAATGTTTATTGCTCTTCTTACGCCAAAGCAAAAGCCCGCATGCTCAGCCACCAGTATCTCCATCATGGCAAAAATGATAGCCTTAACCTTTTCTGTGTCACTGAGTTAGCTCATGCAAAGGAGAGCTTCTTCTGTGATAAAGCCCTCAAAAACCTTGCACACACCACCCTCCAAAAAGACTTCTTGGTAAGCCTCATCAAAGTCTATCCTGAGAAGCTCACCACCCTTGGTATAGACCTCCACGGGTTTTTCCCTCACTAAACCTTTTATGTGAGCCACTATAGCTGATGCAGTTGCACCCGTCCCGCAGGCTAAAGTTTCACCCTCCACACCACGCTCGTAGGTTCTTATGATTATGCCTTTAGGGGATACGGGTTTGATAAAGTTCACATTCGTACCCTTAGGCTCAAATTCCCTGTGGAACCTTATGGCTCTACCCAATTTTTTTACGTCTATGTTTTCTATGTCTTCCGCAAGCGATACAAAATGGGGCACGCCTGTGTTTATAAAGCTTCCCTCTATCTTTCTCCCTTCCACCTCAAGCACCACATCTCTGTAGCCGTATGGTTTTGTAAGCTGGACCTTTACTCTTTTACCGCCTTCTGTTATCCATGCCCTTATAACGCCCGCTAAGGTTTCAAACCTTACTTCTCCGTCCACTATACCCTTTTCATAGGCAAACCTGACCGCACATCGTGAGCCGTTCCCGCACATCTCGGCCACTGAACCGTCTGCGTTGAAAAACTGCCAGCTAAAGTGGTTCTCTGGGTCTTTGGGTGGCTCTATGAGAATAAGACCGTCCGCACCTATGCCTGTGTGAGGTCTGCAAAGGCGAAGGACAAAGTCCTTCATCGTAAGATGGAGCTTTTTTATGAGCTGGTTTACTATGCCTTCCCTGTTATCTATAACTATGAAATCGTTTCCAGACCCTTGCAATTTCGTAAACTCCATGCTATATTATTATATCCTAATCCCCAGCAACCCCCATGGCTCACCTCCTCCCTCACCCCCCTCGGGGGGTGAAAACAACTGTGTTAAGATATTAAGTCATGCTTCTTATAAAGAGTCTTCAGGGTGAAAGGATAGAACGTTTTCCCCTTTGGTTGATGCGTCAGGCTGGAAGATACATGCCTCAATATAGAGCCCTTAGAGAGCAAGAGAGGGATTTCTTAGCCTTTTGCAAGAATGTGGAGCTTGCAGTCAGAGCAAGTCTGTTGCCCGTAGAACTTCTTGGTGTGGATGCGGTCATAATATTCTCCGATATACTTGTGCCCCTTGAGCCAGCTGGCATTGGGGTAGAATTTTCTGAGGGCGAAGGACCAAGGCTCCAGTGGGACGGGAAAGTAGAAAGCCTCAAGAGGATTAACTTCTCTCAGGTAGAGTTTGTGGGTGAGATAATAAGGGGTGTGAAGACTCAGGTAAAAGACATTCCAGTTATAGGCTTCTGCGGTGCTCCTTTTACCTTGATGGCTTACGCTATAGAGGGTGGCTCCAGCAAGGATTTTAAGAAAACAAAGCTTTTCATGTGGCAAAGAAGGGAAGAGTGCAGAAGGTTTGTGTCCCTTCTTGTGGATAACCTTCTGGAATACCTAAAGGGTCAGATAAGGGCGGGTGCGGATGTTGTGCAGATATTTGACAGCTGGGCTATGCACATGCCCTACGAAGACTTTGAGGAATATGCCCAAACGTACCTAAAGGCTCTTTTTCAGGAGCTAAAGAGTTTTTCTGGTGTTCCCCTTATATACTTTTTCAGAGGTTCTGGGTCTTTCCTGAAAGCCCTTGAAGGTCTCCCTGTGGACGCTCTATCTGTGGACTGGACGGTAGACATGGTGGGTGCTATGAGGGAAAGTTCAAAGGCTTTTCAAGGCAACCTTGACCCGGCGGTTCTTTATTGCCATGAAGATACCATAGTGAAAAAAACTCACGAGCTCCTCAGGTGCATCCCAAGAAAAACGAAGTATGTCTTTAACCTTGGTCACGGTCTCATGCCCGATATGGACTTAGAGAAGGTGAGGCTCTTAGTGCGGACTGTGAAAGAATTCAGGCTTTCATGATAAAAGAGGGAAAGGTGGTTTTAGACCTTGAACTTCCCCAAGTAATATCCTCGCGGATGGAAGTCTTTTACAACCCCCATATGAGGGAAAACAGGGACATAAGCCTACTCCTGCTGTTGACTATTCCCTTTGAAGGTTTGAGAGTTTGCGACCCGATGGGTGCAAGCGGTGTAAGGCTTTTGAGGATGCTCCTTGAAACTAACAAGGTGGAAAGAGCCATATACAACGACCTAAACCAGAGAGCTGTGGAGTTTTTTCGGAGGCTCTTGGAGAGCAACAACATAGGAAAGGAAAAGGTGGAGATATACCAAGAGGATGCCTGCCTTCTTATGCGAAAGCTCAGGAGCTTACACTACGTGGATGTGGACCCTTTCGGCTCACCCGTGCCCTACTTGGAAAGTAGTGTAATACCACTTTCAAGATACGGAATTCTTGCGGTAACCGCCACGGACACGTCGGTACTCTCCGGCACTTATCCCAAAACCTGCATAAGAAGGTATGGTTCCATGCCTCTTCTTTCTGCGGAGTTTTACCACGAAGTGGGTATAAGGATACTCATAAAGAAGGTAGTTGAAGAAGGGGCAAAAATGGACTACGCTCTAAGACCAATATTTTCTTACTCTTACAGGCACTACTTTAGAGTATTCTTTCAGAAGGATTTAGGACCGAAGAGGACTGACGCACTTCTTCAAAAATTGGGCTACTTGCTATACTGCGACAGATGCCTCTTTAGGGGAAGTGTAGTATTGGAGGCTTTGGTTCATGTATGCCCCCACTGCGGTAATAGGCTTTTGGTGGCTGGACCTCTTTGGCTGGGAGACCTATGGGACAGGGAACTGGTAGAGAACATGTGGCAGATGAGGGGTATTGTAAACATATCGGAGAGCACCAACAAGCTATTGAAAAGGATAAGGGAGGAGTCAAAACTTCAGACCGTGGGCTTTTACACCATATCCTCCATGAGCGAAGCTTTTAAAATAGGTCAGCCACCCCCTTTAGAGAGGTTTTTACAGGTCTTTGAAGGGGTAAGAACTCACTTCACAGGCGAGGGCTTTAGAACATCCCTCAGCCATGAAGAGCTTATAAGAAGAAGCCATGAGCTACTACAGAGAGCTTAAGGACTTTATATTAGAGCTTAGGGGTAGTGGTTTTTTTCTTTCACCGAGAGACAGGTGGTTTCTAAAGTTTTTGGAAGAGGAAGGCTACCCCGTCTCTATAGTAAAGGAGGGCATAAGGAAGTTTTTTCTTTTCTATCCGCCAGAAAGGAGGGCAAAGCTTCCCCTTTTTATGAGTTTTGGGGAGATTGAAAAGCTAAAAAGGCACCACACAGAGAGAGTTACCAGCAGGAAGGATTGGCGGGAAAGGTTCAAGGAAAAAGTAAATATGGCAGAAACTGTATTAGGTCAGGAGTTGGAAAAGCCAAATCCAAGAAATGTGGAGGAGGCGGAGGAGTTTCTCCAATCTTTGGAGAGCCTCATAGCAAAAAGGCTCTGGGAAAGCTTAAGCAAGGAGGAAAAAGCACAAATTGTGAGTAAGTTCAAGGTTTTCAAAGAAAGGGAAGACCTTTTCAAGGCTATGGTTAAGAGGGAGCTTTTCAAAAGGGCTGGGTTAAAAAGCCTTTCCATCTTCCTGGACTGACTCCGCCATGCTTACCGCTTTCATGAGAGCCTTTGCCTTGTTTACGGTTTCCCACCACTCTCTCTCTGGGTCTGAGTCCGCAACTATGCCAGCCCCAGCCTGCACAAAAACCTCGTCACCTAAAACAAGAGCTGTCCTTATGGCTATAGCCATGTCCATGTTGCCCTCAAAGGATATGTAGCCCACCGCGCCTGCGTATATACCTCTTCTTTCATTTTCAAGCTCCTCTATGATTTGCATGGCTCTAACTTTGGGTGCACCAGAGACCGTGCCAGCAGGAAAGAGAGCCTTAAGCACATCGCAGGCGGAGAGCCCATCCTTTAGTTCACCAAGCACGTCGCTTACTATGTGCATCACATGAGAATACCTCTCCACCCTCATAAAGCCCTCTACCCTGACGCTCCCAGGCTTGCTAACCCTTCCTACGTCGTTCCTTGCAAGGTCCACGAGCATTAGGTGTTCTGCCCTCTCTTTTTGGTCTTCCAAAAGCTCCCGCTCCAACTGAAGGTCTTCCTCTTGAGTTAAACCCCTCCTACGAGTGCCCGCTATAGGTCTTGTCTCAACTCTTTTGCCCTCGAGCCTTACCAACACCTCGGGGGAAGAGCCTATTACCTTAAGGTCTCCCAAGTCCATGTAATACATGTAAGGGGATGGATTGAGGTATCTCAAGGACCTATATATACTCTCTGGGGTACTATGGAATTTTTTCTTAAACCTCTGAGATAGGACCACTTGTACCACATCACCTTGCGCTATATATTCCTTTGCCCTTGAAACCGCCCGCATAAACTCTTCCTTCGTAAAGTTAGCCTCCCAGTCCTCATGCTGTGCTTCCCTCTTATGAAAGTGCATGGGATAGACGCAGGTGTTAAATATACTTTCCCTTATGCTCTCTATGGTCTTCTTAGCTTTTTCGTATTCTTCTTCAACATCCCCATAACCAAACAGAGGTACCACAACCTTCAGGCTACCGCTTAGATTGTCATGAATCACCACCGCATGGCTGTTAACCATAAAAAGGTCAAAAAGACCAAGGGGGTCCGGATTTTTATCATCTATCGGCTCGTAGCATTTTATTACATCGTATCCTACATAACCTACAAGCCCACCCCAGAACCTTGGAAGTCTTGGGTCTGTATAGGGCTTGAAGTGTTTTAAAATCTTTTCTACGGGCTTTAAGGGGTCTTTTTCAGGAAAGATGTCCACTTTTCCCTTTTTGTAGATGTAGCCTATCCCATTTTTCCATGCGTAGTAAGAGCCAGAGGAGAGCACCACGAAGGAATACCTGCCCCACTTCATACCACCCTCTGCACTCTCTAAGAGCATGCTATGTGTCCAACCGTGCCTTAACTTCATGTATATGGAAAGTGGTGTTTCTGTGTCTGCCATGAACTCTCCGAAAAGGGGCACTGGCTTGTATTCTTTAAGAAGATTTTTTACCTCTTCAAGCTTTAAGCTCAATTGCATTCAATATATGGTAGCATAGATAAAAGAGGAGGTAAAACATGATAAACAAGACATACCAAGAGGGAAAGGATGTATGCGTTGTAAGCTTTTACGTGAAAAGGGATGACGCTCAAAAGGTAGAAATTTTGGGAGACTGGAACGGCTGGAAGCCCGAGGAACTCAAAAGGAAAAAGGATGGCACCTTCTGGATAAGCAAGAGACTGAAGAAGGGAAACAGCTACAGGTTTAAATACCTCATAGACGGACACATCTGGGAAAATGACCCAGAGGCGGATGAGATGGTGCCGAACCCCTTTGGAACCACGGACAGCTTGATAAGGGTTTAGAAAAGCTCAGGACTCACTGGTTTGGCTAAATGTCCATAGCGAAGGATACTCATAGCACTTTTCCTCAGCATGATACCTTAACATCTACTCTCCACCACCTTCCTCATATTTTTATACTTCCAAACCTCTTTATTCTATGTGTCCTCACTCTATTGACGTAGGCAATTGAGAATTTTAGTTCTCTACTTGATTTGTGCGGTTTAGCTGATGAAAGGCTCAACTTTCTACGCTTCCTTCCAATCATCCAGTCTATAGGCTATAGATATTCATCATCTGAGTATATCCTTCTGAACATCCTCTGCGGTTGGAAGTGTGCCTATTCTCTTTACCTTGCTGGCGTAGTACATGACAGGTATTAAAACAAGGGTTAGCGTAGTGGAACCTATGGTTCCAAAGATAAGGGATATGGCAAGCCCGTTAAAGATGGGGTCAAAGATGATAACGAAAGCACCCACTATTACTGCTACAGCGGTAAGGAGTATGGGTCTCGTTCTTATGACACCCGCTTCAACCACAGCAAGGTGAGGTGGCACGCCTTGTTTTATTCTCTCCTCCGCAAAATCCACAAGAAGTATGGAGTTTCTCACTATTATGCCTGCGAGGGCTATAAAGCCTATCATGGAGGTAGCGGTGAAAAAGGCGTTCATTATAAGATGTCCTGGGATTATGCCCACAAGAGTAAGGGGTATGGGTGCCATGATGATGCCCGGTATTCTAAAGTCTTTAAACCAACCTAAAATAAGCACATACATAACAAATAGAGCCACACCGAAGGCAAGACCCAGGTCTCTGAAGACCTCAAGGGTTATGTGCATTTCACCATCCCACTTAACGTATACACGGTCTTCTAAGAGGGGCAGGGACATCCAGAGTTCACCTACTTCCCCGTAAGGGTTGGGTAAGCTCAAGACCTTATTCCTGACATCCAAAATGCCATAGAAGGGTGCTTCTTCCCTTCCTGCCACATCACCTATCACATACGCAACGCGTCTAAGGTTTTTGTGGTATATGGTGGCTGGCACAGTATCCTCTTTTACCTCCACAAGCTCAGAGAGGGGAACGGACTTTCCATCCCTTGTGGGCACTTGAAGCATGCGCAAGACATCTATTGTCCTGTATTTCTCATCAAACCTAATTATTATGGGCGTGTGCTGTGTGTCCGTGTTTTGCATAATTCCCGCCTGATATCCGCCTATAAGTGCATGAAGTGTATGGACCAGTTCCTGTTTTGAAAGCCCAGCCATCTTTGCTTTGTCTTCCTTTACCACAAACTTCAGAAGTGGTGCTGGGTCTTCCAGATAAATCCCCTCGTCAGTTATGCTTGGACTATCTTTGAAGGCTTTTAACACCTGTCTTGCAAAATCTTGCTGGAGCTTCAGGTCGGGACCATAAACCTCTGCAACTATTGGTGAGAGGACTGGTGGACCAGGTGGGACTTCCACTACAGCCACATATTTGGCACCGTGTTTTTTGGCTATTTCATGCACCGCAAGTCTTATTCTTTTGGCAAAATCGTGGGACTGTTCCTTTCTCTTGTCCTTGTGTATGAGGTTTACCTGAATGTCCGCAAGGTTGGACCCTTGCCTCAGATAGTAATGTCTTACAAGACCGTTAAAGTTAAAGGGTGAAGAAGTGCCCACGTATATCTGATAGTCAGTTACTATGGACTGCTTGGAAAGGTAATCGCCTATGGCTTTTGTGACTTCTAAGGTTTTCTCCAAGGATGTGCCTTCTGGCATGTCTATCACAATCTGAAGCTCGCTCTTGTTGTCGTAGGGTAGCATCTTTACAACGACAACCTTTGTTATAAGAAGACCTACGGATAGACCCATGAGTGCAAGAGTAAAGCCATAAAAAGCGTACCTTTTTGGCTTGCTTACAAGAAGGGGGACCATTATGCGGGAGTATATTTTCCAGAAGGTTGTCTCCTTTACGTCTACTTCCTTCTTTTCATGTTCTCTATCAAAGTGTTTTCTCAGGAGCAGGTAGCTTGCCCACGGTGTAATGATAAAGGCTACCAGTAGGGAGAAAAACATTGCTACGGAGGCGTTTATGGGTATGGGTCTCATGTAAGGACCCATAAGACCCGTCACAAAGGCCATGGGCATAAGTGCTGCGATAACTGTAAAGGTGGCTAGTATGGTTGGGTTTCCTACTTCGTCTGTGGCTCTTACGATGGCTTCCCTTGGTGTTTTGGCGAGCTTTAGCTCAAACCAGCGGTGGACATTTTCCACGACCACTATGGCATCGTCCACCAATATGCCTATGGCAAAGATAAGGGCAAAGAGGGTAACCCTGTTAAGGGTGAAGCCAAAAACTTGACTGAGAAATAGAGCTATAGCCAAAGTAACAGGCACCGCTATGCCAACCACTATAGCTTCCTTAAAGCCAAGAGCAACTGCAATTAGAAGTATGACGGAAAAGGTTGCTATAATGAGCTTCTTTATAAGGGTATCAGCTTTCTCCTTTGCAGTCTCTCCGTAGTTTCTTGTGACGGTTATGTTGACGTCCTTTGGTATTATCTTGCCCTTTAGGTGTTCCACAAGCTGGAGGACTTCCTCTGCAACCACAACCGCATTAGTGCCAACCCTTTTTGATACCGCTATGGTAACCGCTGGGTAAAGTTCTCCAGAATTCACACCACTTATACCCTTCTCTTGGTATTTAGGTCCAAAACCCATAAGCACGTAGTCTTTAACTTCAGAAGGTCCGTCTACGACGGTGGCTACATCCTTCAGATACACGGGCTTTCCACCAAACACGCCCACTACTATGTTCTCCACATCCTCTTTAGAGCGTAGAAACTCACCCGTCCTTATGGTGTATTCTTTATCGCTCTGGACAATCTTACCGCTAAGAGCCTGGGAATTGGCAGACTGAATTAGCTGAGCTATGTGTAACGGGGAGACTCTGTATGCGGACATCCTTTGGGGGTCAAGGATTATGCGCACCTGCCTCGGTCTTCCTCCCACCAAGAAGACATCCGCTACATTTTGAACCTTCTTTATTTCGTTCTCTAAGGCTTCCGCCATACGCCTAAGGTCATAAGAGTCGTAGTGTTTGCTCCAAAGGGTAAGGGTCAGTATGGGCACATCGTCTATGGATTTGGGCTTTATGAGAGGTGGGAGCATTACTCCGGGTGGTGCCAGGTCCATTGCGGATAGCATCTTGGTGTTTAGGTCCACCAGAGCCTTTACGGGGTCTGTGCCTACGTAGAACCTGGCGGTAACGATGGCCATGCCTTCCATGCTGGCGGAGTATATGTATTCAATGTCCTTTAGCTCCCAGAGCTTTTTCTCTAAGGGTGCTACTACCCTTCTTTCCACTTCCTCTGGCGTGGCACCCGGGTAGGATATCATTATGTCTATCATGGGAACCACTATCTGTGGCTCCTCCTCCTTGGGCGTGGTTATGACTGCAAACAAACCAAGGGCTAGGGATACCAGTATGAGAACGGGCGTAAGCTTGGAGTCAATAAAGTAATGGGCGAGTCTTCCAGCAAAACCGTACATACCTTAGCCTCCTACCCTACAGCCTTCGCAGGCTTTCTCCACACCCTGGATGACTATCCTCTCGCCTTCTTTAAGCCCCGAAAGAACTTCCACTTTGTCCCCTCTCTTCTCGCCAAGCTTTACAAACCTTAGCTCCAAGGTATTATCGGGTTTTACTACCCAGACGCCCGTAAAGTCGAAACGTCTGACTATGGCAGACTCTGGAACCAGCAGAACCTCCACTTTCTCTGGCAGTAAAAGGCTTCCGTACATACCGCTTCTTAAACTCTCTTTTTGCTGGAGCTGAAGCTTTACCCTGAAGGTTCTTGTGGCAACATCAAGGGAGGGTGAGACCTCCACCACCCTACCCGTTAAGTTTTCACCCAAGGAAGGTATTTGTACGCTATACTCTTGACCTACTTTAACCTTGCCTGCAAACCTCTCGGGCAAAAACACTTCAAAAAGATAGGGTGGGCTCTCTATTACAAGAAGGGTATGACCAGGAACAGCAAGGTCTCCGGCATCTACATTTTTCTGCACCACATAGCCAGAAATGGGAGAGGTAATGCTTGAGTATTTTAGATTGCTAACAACCGCCTGCTTTTGACTTTGAACCGCTTTTATACCCGCTCTTGCCTGTTCTACCTGAGCCTTTGCAGACTCAAACTGTGCCTTGACTTGGTCAAACTCCTGCTGGGTTATTGCACCTTCTTTGAGAAGAGCAGAGTACCTTTCAAAGGTCTTTTTGACCGCATCATGCTGAGCCATAGCAGACCTAAGAGCTTGCTCAGCCTGCGCTACCTGATGGTCTAAGGCAGAAGCTTGCGCCTTTATGTCTTCCGCATCAATGCTGACAAGGGTCTGTCCGAGCTTAACGCTCTGCCCTTCCTCTACAAAAACACCCTTTATTTTACCCATGAGCCTTGTGGAGACTTCTACTCTTTTATCTGCAACCACCTGACCAGCATAGTAAGAGACTACTTCGATAGCCTTCTCCACCTGGCCTACGGTGAGCCCCTGGACATGAGGAGATTCCCTCTTAATTTCACCCGCCTTTTCCTTCTTGGCTAAAAACCCGCCCAGCCAAAGAACCATGGCAAAGATTATCAGTAGAAAAACACCATATTTAACCCAACTTCTCATCTTCTTACCTCCTCTGTAAGCCCTGCGGAGAAAAGAATGTCTACATAAGCCTTTTGACAGGCATTTATAGCCTGAACCCTCTCAAGCCTTGCCTTGTCAAGCTCCGTCTGAGCATCCAACACATCCACCATGCGAGCGAGACCGTTTTTGAACCTTAACTCCGTTATCCTAAGAACCTCCTTGCTTGCTCCTATTCTTTCCTCGGCGGACTTTAAGGAATCAAGGGCATTTCTGTATTCTGTCTTGGCACGCTCAAGCTCTAAAAGTGCCATATCCTTCATCAGTTTTACCCTTTCTTCAAGCCCAGCCTTTCTCTCTAAGTTCGCCTGAGCCTTCCTGAGCACCGTTAGACCTGTGTCAAAGCTCCACGAAACGGAAATGCCAGCAAGGTAGCCACTACCATCCGCACCAAAAGGATAGTTTTTTGAGTTTAGAAAGTACTGAGCAAAGGCGGATACTTGAGGAAGGTTGTCTGAAAGCGTAAACCTATAGGCTTCCTGTATTGTTTTTATGCGCTCTTCCATAGCCCTTATGTCAGCCCTTTGCAGGACCTTTTCCGCCATCCCTTCCTCTTTTATGGCGGGGCATGTTTGAATGCTCTGAACTTCAAAGTCCCCCAGCTGTTCTCCTATAACCACTTCCATCCTCTTCTTTGCAAGCTGGTAGTTCCTGATGGAATTTTCTAAGCTCTCTTGAGCCTTTAAGAGGTGAACCTGAGCCCTTAGAACATCAGACAGAAGGGCCATGCCTACCTTCTGCAATTGCTCCGCAAGCCTAAGATGCTCCCTTGCATCCTCCACAGCCTGCTGAGATACTCTTATAGCTTCCTTTGCCAGGACCGCATCCATGTAAGCATGATAAACCTGTCTTATAACCTCCTCTTCCTTTCTCTTGAATTCAAGACTCACAGCCTTGTATTCGTACTCAGCCATCCTCTTTGCAGACTGGACTTTACCACCAAGCCATATGGGAACCTCAAGGGTAAACTTAGTTTCAAAGTTGTTTATGGCGGACGGCTTATTAAGCCTTGATGGGTCAAAGTCCTGAGATGTAATCCTTTCCTGATTTAGTTTACTCATAAAGGCATAGACTGGTAAATCGGTTCTTGTAAAGGTTTCTTCCACCCTTATCTTTGGAAAGAGAGCACCCTTTGCAGCCAACAACTCAAACTCTTGAGCTCTCACATCCCTTTGGGCAGACTTTACAATTAGGCTGTTTTTTACCGCTAAATCAATAGCCTCCACCAGGGTTATTTCCCTGGCAAGTACAAAGCTATAGACTATAAGCAGGACTACCAGCAATCTCATGGTCATATTCACTATTAATTATATCATTATATGCTGAATTACTAAACATATTCAAGCACCCAGCAACCTCTTTATGGTGTTTATCACATAGAGCCTTATCTTAGTGGCACTAACATCATCCACATCCGCTTCAAAAGCAAGTTTGACCATTTGTCCATCCTCAAGTATGCCGACGAGCCTTGCCATGCCACAGGCACCGTATAATTCCTCTCTGCCAGTAATCTTAAACTCCATCTGTTTTCCAACCATCAAGGGAACAAGGGTGCTATCGTAAATTATCAGAGAAAAACCGCCCTCTGATATGTCTACAGGGTCAAAGGCTCTAAACACACCTTCAAACTTTAGAAGCAACTTGAAACTGTATTCCCTCTGGACAGGAACCCTCGGCTTACTCCTATCTCCTAACTTTCCCTCACCCGCATAGAAGATATTAGCCACGAGGTTTTCGTTCTTTCCAACAACTCTAGCTGGCAGAAGGAAATTTGCATAACCAATGTTGACCACATCCCCTACGAGCAAAAACCTCTTAGCCAATGGAGCGGAGGAGATAAAAAGCCTACCCTCTTCATACTTCAGCTTTCTTAGTTTTGTATGAAATAGAGTTCCGCCTTCCAAATTTTTGTAAATGTCAACCAAATCAGACATTCAAAAGTCCCTCCACTAACTTTTCCATCTTCATGCCCCTTGACCCTTTAAAAAGTATAACAGCTTTTTCTAAGGGTAAAAGGAAGTCTAAGAGGGATTGGAGGTCTTCAAAATGGTGACAATTTCCTCCCAATTCCTTACACTCTTGGTAGGCATGCCTCGTATGCTCTCCGTAAAAAAGACAAAGGTCTATGCCAAGTTCTACACAGAATCTGCCCATTTCTCTATGGTACAGTTCTGAACTCCCACCCAACTCTAACATGTCCCCCAGCACTGCAACCCTATAGCGGTCAAAAAGGCTTAGGCTCCTCAGGGCAAGTCTCACAGAAGGAGGATTTGCGTTGTAAGTGTCGTCTATAAGCAAAAGCTCACCTTTTCTAAGCACCCTAAACCTTCCTTCTACAGGGTGAAAATTCGCAAGGTGTTTGTGAAGGCCTTTCCAATCTACGCCCAGGGCTTGCAGTACGCAAAAGGTGCACAGAACATTTTCTACCACCGCAAGACTTGGAATTGGTATAAAGACTGATGTGCCCTCCAGCCTAAAGCTGATACCCTCAGGTGATAGCTTTATATCCTCAGCGACAAAATCTGAACCTCCAAAGGTGAGCTTCCTGTTTATGGAGTAGCATTGAGAAACAATAGCTGGACAGACACCCCAATCCTCCGGGCTCATGTTGTAGAAAACTTCTCCATTTCCCTGAACCACATCATCAAGACATCCAAAGGTCTCTAAGTGCTCCTCCCCTATGGCTGTTATAGCCCTTATGTGAGGTCTCACAATTTCCACGAGTCTTTTTACATCTCCCTTCTGACTGGCACCCATCTCAACCACCCAAAAATCGCAGTCTTCATCAAAGTTAGCCACGGACAAGGGAACGCCTATCTGGGAGTTGTAGTTTTTTGGTGTTTTGCATACTTTGCCCACCTTTGAAAGCATAAAAGCTATCATCTCCTTTGTTGTTGTCTTACCCGCAGAGCCGGCCACTGCTATTACCTTACCGCGGAAATTGCTCCTCCTCCAAGAGGCAAACCTTCTGAGAGCCTCTACAGTGCTGTCCACAACTATCTGAGGGATGTTCTCTGAGATATCCAGAGGTCTTTCGCACACGACGGCGACCGCTCCGCTCTGAAGGGCATCCACGGCAAAATCATGACCGTCGTGAACGGTCCCCTTTATGGCAACGAAAACCTGACCCCTCCTTACTGCCCTGCTGTCTATGGAAAATTCTATGGAAAATCCTTCAAAGGACACGGCTCTACCTACGTGTTTACCCCCCACTATGTTGGCAAGAAGGCTTGTATCCATAAGATTTAAGTTATCACAATTTAAGGAATAGATTTAAGGCGTGCAAACCACGAGAAGCTGGCAAGAAACCAAAAAACAGCCAAGCCTATAGCTAAAAGGGTCATAAGCTCATGACCGTGCTTTAGAGCATAGCCTCCCCAAATACCCCCCAAAAAAGCACCCAAAAATTGGGTTGTGTTAAAGATTCCTAGGGAGAGACCTCTTAAGTCTCTATGCGTTAGCTTGGTAAGAAGGGAAGGTATTAGAGCCTCAAGGAAGTTAAACCCTAAGAAAAACAGAAAGACCATAAGGGCTATGCCCCAGAAGTTTTTAAACGCGTGGAGCACAAAAAAGGAAAGACCCACGAGAGAAACGCCTAACAGGAAGGCTTCTCTAAACTTATTTTTCTTTTCCGCCAAAAGTATAGCGGGCATCATGAATATAAGGGATAAAACCACCGCCGGCATGTATATTTTCCAGTGCTGAAGCTTTGGCAGGTTGTAGCTATAAACCAGCTCATAAGGCACGAGGGTAAAGATAACCACCATGTAAGCGTGTAGCAGTCCTATGGAAAAGTTGAGAAATAGCTGGTTTTTATCCCCCAAAAGTGTAAACACCTTACTAAGGGACGGGTTTATCTCTCTATCCCTTGACCTGTCTTTTGGCTCTGGGACTTGAAGCATGAGTATGGCTGTAGCAAGAAGGCTCAAGAAGGCGGTAAGAAAAAACAGGAAAGGAACACCCAAACTTCCAGCCAGCACAGGAGCTACCGTAAGACTAAGGGCAAAGGTAAGTCCTATGGAGGCACCTATTTTTGCGAAAGCCCTTGTTCTTACCTCCTCCCTCGTCAGGTCCGCAGAAAGGGCTATCATGGCAGAGGAAACCGCACCAAAGCCTTGCACGAAGCGTGCGAAAATCATACTCCATATACTCCCCGCAATACCACCCATAAGGCTACCAACTGCGTAGCTCAGCATGCCTACGAAGATGATGGGCTTTCTCCCATACTTGTCAGAAAGGTAACCAAAGGGTATTTGAAGCATAGCCTGTGCAAGACCGTATATGCCTATGGCAAAGCCTATGAGCTGTGGTGTGGCACCTTCCAAGGTTTTGAGATAGGGCGAGAGGACGGGCAAGAGCAGGAAAAGTCCCAGCATGCGAACCGCAACTGCAAAGATTACGCTTAAGATTACACTTCTTTCCTGAGGCGTAAAATCCTTGAACATTATTAAAACTGCCTTAAAAATCTCATGTGATTTTCAAAAAACAGCTTTATGTTGTCTATGCCAAAGTAGAGCATGGCAAGCCTTTCCACACCCATACCAAAGGCAAAGCCCCGATAAAACTCCGGGTCTATACCACAGTTTTCTAAGACTACTGGATGAACCATACCACAACCCATCACCTCAAGCCAACCCGTTTGCTTACATACCCTACAGCCTTCACCTCTACATATAACACAGCCTATGTCTACCTCCGCAGAGGGTTCTGTAAAAGGAAAGTAGGAGGCTCTAAAACGGACTGGCACATCCACCTCGAAAAACTCCTTAAGAAAAGTCTCTATGGTGTATTTCATATGCCCAAAACCCACTTCTGTATCCACCACAAGACCTTCTACTTGATGGAACATGGGTGAATGAGTAGGGTCGTCATCCCTCCTGTACACCCTGCCAGGTGCCACCATGTATATGGGTGGCTTGTAGGAGAGCATAGTCCTTATCTGAACAGGCGAGGTATGCGTCCTCAAAAGATATCCTTTCTTGTTTACGTAGAAGGTATCTTGCATGTCCCTGGCTGGGTGGTCCTTTGGTATGTTTAGCATGTCAAAGTTGTACTCTTCCAACTCCACCTCTGGACCTTCCATAATGGAAAACCCCATGCTTACAAAAATGTTTTTTATCCTCCTTAGAGTCTGAGTTATGGGATGATGTGTGCCTTGGAGAGGCTCCAAAGGTATGGAAAGGTCCAACCACTCCTGGGAAAGCTGTCTTTGAATATCTTCCCTGTTTAGTTCCTCCTCTTTTTGATTTATAAGCTGTTCCGCATACTCCTTTAGCCTGTTTACCCTTGACCCATATTCCCTTCTCTCTTCCGGTGGTAAGTCCTTTATGCCGGCTACCGCCTGAGTTATAAGACCCTTTTTCCCCAGATACTTAGCTTTTACTTGCTGAAGGTCGGAAAGGCTCTTTACCTCCGATAAATCCCTATGCAGTTCCTCTTCAATGCCCTTTAGATGCATCACACGGGCTGTGACAGGGCCTCTTTGGCTTTATTTACTATTTGAGCAAAGCCCTCTGGGTCTCTGACCGCCATCTCCGCCAACACCTTTCTGTTTACATTTATGCCTGCCTTAGAAAGTCCATTCATAAACTTACTGTAAGAAAGCCCATGAAGTCTAACAGCTGCGTTTATACGTGTAATCCATAGCCTCCTAAACTGCCTCTTCCTCTGCCTTCTGTCCCTGTACTGATACTGTAGAGCCCTAAAAACGTATTCCTTTGCCCTTCTGTAGACATTTTTGCGCTGACCCCTAAACCCTTTAGCCAGCTTCAATATTTTCTTTTTAAACTTCCTTGAAGAGGGACCCTTTACACGCATAACATACCTCCTTTAAACAAGAGTATTCATTATAACATATCCTCCGCATGGTAGGAGGACCTGGCCAGAGGCTCAGAAAGCACCCTCTCAAAACCCATAGTAATAGCTATTGCCTTCAGTTTAGAGAATTCCTCCTCTCCATAAAACCTTCTAACAGGATAGTGAGTCCTGCTGGGTTGCAGGTACTGACCTATTACAAGCATAGATACACCAGCCTTTCTTAAGTCTTCCATAGTTTTTATTATTTCCTCCCAGTCTTCACCAAGACCCAGCATGAGCCCAGACTTTACCGGTGCAACACCGCTTTCTGAATAGTAACTTAGGACACTCAGGCTTCTTCTGTAATCTCCCTGTGGTCTAACCTTTGAAAAGACTCTCTCAACAGTCTCAATGTTGTGGGATAGCACATCAGGATGCGAGAGGACTACCTGCTCTAAGGATTTTTCAGAACCTCTAAAGTCGGGCGTAAGAACTTCCACTTTTAAGCTCTCATCCTTTGATTTTAAAAACTCCACACATCGTCTAAAGTGTCCAGCTCCGTAGTCGGGTAGGTCATCCCTGTCCACTGAGGTTATAACCACGTGCCTTAGACCCAACTCCCTTATCGCATGGTAAAGCCTTACGGGCTCAGATGGGTCTGGTGGCTGAGGCTTTCCCGTGGCCACGTGGCAATATTTACAGGCTCTCGTGCATACCTTACCCAGTATTAGAAAAGTAGCGGTTTTCTTAAAAAAGCATTCACCCATATTGGGACACAGAGACTCCTCGCAGACAGTGTTTAAGGAGTACTTCCTCAGTATTGCACGAGTCTTTTCTATAAGCTCCCTCTGGGGTGCCTTAACTGATAGCATACCTTAGAACCTCTTTCTTGCCCTTTCCCTCTTTCGCAGATGTTATAATAACCTCATAGGAGGAAACACCCTTCATAGTCTTTATGGTCTTACTTATGTCCTTCTGGGTGGCTCTGTCACACTTGGTAAGGACAATAAGATGTGGAAGCTTATAAGATTCAAGCCATTCAAGGGCTTTAAGGTCAAGCTCCGTTGGTCCTGCCACACAGTCTATGAGCAAAAATACTATCTTAATATCCTCCCAACAGCTCCTAAAGTATTCTTCTATGAGCTCTTTCCACTTTTCCCTTTGAATCTTTGATGTTTTTGCAAAGCCGTAACCTGGAAGGTCCACAAAGTAGACATCGTAGTCTTCTAAATGGATAAAGTTTACAGCCCTTGTTCTACCCGGCTCCTTGCTTACCCTTGCCACTTGCCTACCGAGGAGCATGTTTATTAAAGAAGACTTTCCCACGTTTGACCTTCCCACAAAGACCACATGTTTTTTTCCATTCCTGGGGAAATTCCCAAAGAAACTACCTACAAACTTTACCTTCATGTTTATGAAGATACTCCTTTATCTCGCCTATAAGGTAGAGAGAACCAAGCACGATAAGGTCTTCTTCTATGCACAGCACTTGGCTTGAATCTTCCAAAATGTGAACCTCCTTAAATCCTATTTCCTTTGCCCTCTGATATACCCTTTGAATGTCCTCACCCCTGTGGTGTTTGACAGGAACCAAGTATATCCTTTCGGAGAGCTCTTTGAGGTACAACAGAGAAAGCTCCCACTCTTTTTCCTTCAATGCGGTAAAAACTGGGGTGAGACATCCTATGTGCTTTTTTATCTCCTTTACAACCCTTGCAACACCGTCTGGGTTGTGGGCACCATCTAGAATAAGCAAGGGACTTTCTCTCAATACCTCCATTCTTCCTTCCCATCTGGTGTTTTTAAGTGCCATCCTTAGCTGTTCTTCTTTCAGGTCTATTAAAAGTCCTGATGCTCTTATGGCAAGGCTTGCATTTTCTACTTGATACCTCCCCCACAGCCCTAGCTCCAACCCTTCAATTTCAAAAAGTTCGTCCTTGTAGAAGTCCACAAAGGTTTTCAGACCATCAACCCTGCCAGAAGCAAAAAAGTCTATGCCAGCTACATAAAGGTCCTCCTCCTGGCAAAGCTCCAAAGCCTTTGGATAGAGAGGATATCTCATACTGCCAAGAATTAGGGGCTTGCCCCTTCTGTATATGCCCAACTTTTCCACCGCTCTGCTTTCACAGTCTTTTCCAAGCCACTTAGTATGGTCTCTCTGTATGTTGGTGATTACGCAAACCTCCGGCTGGCATAACCTTGTGGCATCCCACCTTCCACCCATGCCCACCTCAAAGACTGCAAAATCCACACTCTCCTCTTGGAAATACTTCAAGGCTATTAGAGTGCAGGCTTCAAAGTAGGTAAGGTCAAACTTCTGAAAGATATCCTTCAAATCCTCAATCATCTGAGAAAGCCTATCTTCGGGGATTTTTTCACCGTTTATTCTCCACCGCTCCCTTTCATCAAAAAGATGGGGAGAGACAAACCAACCCACCTTGTAACGGTGATGTTGGAGTATGTTCTGTAAAAAGGCACATGTAGAACCCTTCCCGTTTGTGCCACCCACCTGGATGGATACGTATGAAGGCTTTAAGGATAGATAGCTTACAGCCTTTTCAATCCTCTCTAAAGTTGGGATTATGTGATAATCTTTCCCCTTGTAGAGGTCATAAAGACGCATAAATGATAATTATAGCCCCCAGAGGGGGCTTTGCTTTAGGAAAGGACCCTGACGTTTTTCGCCCTCAGACCTTTTGTATCCTGCTCTACATCAAACTCAACCCTTTGACCTTGCTCAAGGGTTTTAAAACCTCTTTGCTGTATGGCAGAGAAGTGCACAAACACATCCCCCTGATTATCATCGCGGGTTATAAAACCATAACCCTTTTCCTTGCTGAACCATTTGACAGTGCCTGTAAGTGACATGGAACTAAAACCTCCTTAAAATTTCTTCTTGAGCAAGCTTAGAAAGATTAGGCGCCTTTTCTTTCTTTTACCCGCTCTTGTTATAATCTTATACTACCCCCTTGCCTTTGTCAAGGGCAAAGCATATAATTAGAGCCTAAGGAGGTGAAAAATGCATTTTCCATTGCCTTGGCAGTTAGTGCTTATACTTTTGGTGGTTCTTGTTGTGTTTGGAGCTTCAAAGCTACCAGAATTTGGAAAGGGTCTGGGTGAAGGTATAAGGAATTTCAAAAAGGCTCTTTCTGGCGAGGAAGAAGGGCAAAAGCCTGAGAAAAAGGAGCAAGCATGATTCCAAACCTCTCTTTTACGGAGATACTCCTTATACTCCTTGTGGTTCTTTTGCTTTTTGGAGCTAGCAAGCTACCAGAAGTAGGTAGAGCTTTGGGTGAAGGCATAAGAAACTTCAAAAAGGCTATTTCTGGTGAAGAGGAAAAGGTAAAGGAGGTCAAGGGTCAGGAAGTAAAGGAAGGCGAAAAGTCCTAATCCTCAATGCCCAGCTTTTCCCTCAAGACATGTCCAAGTATACCGTTCACAAAGGTAGCACATTTTTTACCTGCGTACTTCTGGGCTATTTTTACATAATCTGATACCACCAGTTTTGGTGTCTTAGGCGCTACATACAGAAGCTCTGCCAAGGCAGCCCTTAGAACGTTTCTTTCTATAAAACCCACCCTGTCTATATCCCATTTTTCGGATAGCTCCGCTATGAGCTTATCTATCTCTACCGCATGTTCCGTAAACGTCTTGACTATTTTTCTCATATACCTTCTCTGGTCCTGAGAAGTTATGCGGTTTGCGGATATGTATTCCTCTGTGAGGTTTTCTATGTTCTCTCCCTTCATGTCCCATTGGTAAAGAATAAGAAAAGCGTGCTTCCTTGCCTGCGGTTTGTAGTACATTAAAGACTTCTCAGAAGATTTACCGTTTCTATGACTGAGAGAGCTGCTTCCCATCCTTTATTACCTTGCTTTGTTCCCGCTCTCTCTATAGCCTGCTCAAGGTTCTCAGCGGTTATTATGCCAAAGGCTACTGGTTTTCCCGTTTCCAAGCTAATGGTAGCCAAACCCTTTGAAACTTCGTTGGCTATGTAGTCAAAGTGGGGTGTTTGCCCTCTTATAAGAACGCCCAGTGCCACCACGCCATCTACCTTTTTCCTGCTTATAAGCTCCTTTACCGCCAAGGGAATTTCCCAAGAGCCTGGAACTCTGAGAAGATATATGCTATCCCTTGAACCTCCATGCCTTAGTATACAGTCTATTGCTCCTTCTACGAGCCTGTCCACAAGAAGGTGGTTAAACCTACTTGCCACAATACCAAAGCTAAAGCCTTCCGCCTTTAGAATACCCTCAAAGGTTTGCATTGCCTATCCTCCAATTATCAATCAGCCTTGTGTTACCCACCCATACAGCAAGAAGTATTCTATCACCTTCCCTAACTTCCTGCACGGGGCGGAGGTCCTCGTCAGTTATCTCTACATAGTCAATTTTGCGCACGTGTGGGTGCCTAAGGATAAAATCCCTTATGACTTCCTTTATAAGGTCTGCCTGCGTGTTTCCGCTTTTGATAAACTTTTCCGCAAGAAGAAAGGACTTATACAAAGAAAGTGCGGACTCCCTCTCTTCGGGACTCAAGTACGTATTTCTGGAACTAAAAGCCAATCCGTCCGTGTCCCTTACCGTCCGCACGGGTACTATCTCCACGGGCAAGCTGAGATCTTTTACAAGCCTTTGAACCACTTTAAGCTGTTGATAATCCTTTTCTCCAAAGTATGCCCTATCTGGTTGAACGATGTTCAGGAGCTTAAGCACCACAACACAAACACCGTTAAAATGTCCAGGTCTAAATTTGCCTTCTAAAATATCACTCAAGCCTTCCATGTGTATGTTTACAACGGGACTTTCAGGATACATTTCTTCGTCGCTGGGGGCAAAGACAGCATCTACACCTTCCTCTTCACATACGAGTATGTCTCTTTCTAAATCTCTCGGATATCTCCCAAAATCCTCATCCTTACCAAACTGAAGAGGGTTTACGTATATGCTAACTATGGTTAGGTCATTCTGTATTTTGGACTGTCTTATAAGCTCTCTGTGGCCATCGTGAAGATAGCCCATGGTGGGCACAAGTCCTATGCTACGCCCGTTCTCACACTTTTGTAACCTTACGTAGTTCCTTATTTCCTTTGACTTTCTGAAAAGTGTAGGCATGGCGGGTTTTATAATTATACCACAGTGCCAACAAAGGGCAAGTTTTTGATAATCAGGAGGTTCAGAGCGGGTGATAAGGATTTAATGCTAAAGGTCTACGGTCCCAACGGACTTATGAAACTATTCGTGCCAGATGGTCTCCTTCCAGAGGAGGGTTTTTTGGGTTTTACAGAACCCTTCAACCTTTTACATGCGGTATACAGACAATCTGGTGACACGGTAATCTTAAGAGATATTCTAAAGGTGGAGTTTTTTTCCTATTTGTCCATAAAAAGCTATTCCGCATACCTATGGATGGCTTCAGTCATGGGTTTTGTAGAGAGGTGGTTTTTCCAGTATGACCCAGAGCTTTTTGATACGGTTTTAAGATACCTCAGTCTGGTGCCCAACAATCAAAATGTGTTACTCTTGAGGTTTAAGCTGGAATTTCTGAGGAGCATGGGTCTATACAAGGAAGAGGTGTTTGCGGAAAGGTTAAGGCCCATAGTCAGACGCATTCTGGGAGAGGATAGCTATAAAGGGTTGGAGAGACTTAGGGTTTCTCGTGGACTGCTTCTGAAGCTTGATAATGCCATAGAATCTCATCTGTCAGCATCCTTGTAGAGTTCTAGCACGCGCCGAATGATGGCAGAGGTGGAAAGTTCAAACTGGAAGGCTACTCTTTCCACGCGACCCCCGTAGGAAAGCACAAAGTCCGCACCAACTATATCCTTAATATCCCAGTCAGCACCCTTCACCAGCACATGGGGTCTTATAGCTCTGATAAGCCTTTCAGGTGTGTCCTCCTCGAAGATTACAACGTAATCCACCGGTTTAAGGCTGTCCAAAAGATAGGCTCTCATTTCCTGCGGAACTATAGGTCTTTTTGGTCCTTTTATCCTCCTAACAGAGTTGTCTGAGTTAAGACCTACGACGAGAATGTCTCCAAGCTCTTTTGCCTTTTTTAAATAGTGTGCGTGTCCTGCGTGCATAAGGTCAAAGCATCCGTTTGTAAAAACTATAGTCTTTTCCTCTCTTATAGGCTCAAGCACGCTAAGAAGGTCTTTAAGGTCAAGAACCATATCTTTTTAACATGGTGGCGGTGGAATATACTCTTTCGTACTCCCTTGCACTCTTTTCCCAGGAAAAGTCTTTTTTCATACACCTTTTGACTATCTCGCTCCAATCCTTTGAGTGGTCGCATACGTGCATGTCGTAATAAACCCTCGCCTTAAGAAGTGCATGCATAAGCTCTTTGCTACTATAATCCTGGAAGGTAAACCCATTACCTTCAAGGGGTTTTTCCACATAGTCTATTACTGTATCCTTTAGCCCGCCAGTGGACCTAACCACGGGAACTGTGCCGTATTTCATGGCTATCATCTGAGATATACCGCAAGGTTCAAACAGAGAAGGCATAAGAAACATGTCTGAACCGGCAAATATCTTGTGGGCAAGCTCCTCGTTGTATTCTATCCTTACTCTAACATTCTCTGGATACTTTCTCACGAAATCTATGAGCATGTCTTGATATTTTTCCTCACCCGACCCAAGAAATACAAAGTCAAAACCCTCCCTTACCGCTTCGCAGATTATACCATTGACGATATCAAGACCCTTCTGAGCGGTAAGTCTTGAGACCATACCCACCAGAGGCCTTTCGTCTGGTGTCCTAAGACCAAAGGTTTCTTTTAAATGTTTTTTGTTGCCCAGCTTTCCCTTCCAGGGATTTTTTACGCTGTAGTGGTGCTTTATGTACTTGTCCTTTTCTGAGTTCCACACATCGTAGTCTATGCCGTTAAGAATTCCAAAAAAGTACTTTTTCTCCCTTATAAGCCCTTCAAGACCATAGGCGTATTGCCTAAGCTCCTCCGCATAGGAAGGGCTTACCGTCGTAAGCACATCGCAAAAGTATATACCGGACTTGAGAAAGTTTATTTTTCCGTAAAACTCTATGCCGTTGTATGGACTGTATACTTCCCATGGCAGGTTTAGCATGGGTATGTAGTGGGGGTCATAAAGACCTTGGTGCATGGCGTTGTGTATGGTAAATATTACGGGCAATTCCTTCAAATCCTCGTAATATAACCTCTTGTAAAGGGGAACAAGCCCCGTATGCCAATCATGGATATGCATCAAGTCTGGTTCAATGGATGTATCCCTTATAAGCTGAAGGCTTGCAAGAGAGAGAAAACCAAATCGCAAGGGATTGTCTTCATATTCTCCTTTTGGGGTTGCATATATATATTCCCTATTGTAATAAGCTGGGTAATCCACAAAATAGTACCTTACGTGGTCCTTAGTGTCTTCATAGATGCCAAACTCCTGCCAACCACCGTTAAAAAAAATCCTGCTTTGCTTTACCCTTTGTAAACCAGCTTTTATTTTGGAGTATTTAGGCATTATAACGAATACTGTATGCCCCAACTTTATAAGAGCCTTGGCTAGAGAGTGAACCACATCCCCAAGCCCTCCGGCCTTTACGTAGGCGGCACTCTCGGAGGCAACCATAACTATTTTCATTTTTCCCCCTTAAAATTATAGCCTATGATTGAAGAGCTTTTGTTAAGGTTTCTTGAAGAAGACATAGGGCATGGCGATATTACCACTGAGGGTATATACAGTGGCGAGAGAGCAAGAGGGGTTATAAGAGCGAAGGAGGGTGGTATTTTTGCTGGTGGAAGTTTTGGCATAAGGGTGTTTGAACTTCTTGGAAAAGTAAACGTGGTCAAACTCTTTGGGGATGGCGCAGAATTTTCCAAGGGTGAGGAGCTTTTGGTAGTAGAAGGTCCTGCGGATGTGCTTTTGAAGGGAGAAAGGGTAGCTCTTAATCTTCTCCAAAGGCTTAGCGGTATTGCAACCCTTACGAGAAGCTTTGTTAAAGCCTTGGAGGGCACTGGGGTGAGAATTTTAGACACCAGGAAAACCACGCCAGGTCTTAGGTTCTTTGAAAAGTATGCGGTCAGAGTTGGAGGTGGAATAAACCACAGGTATGCCCTTTTTGATATGGTTCTAATAAAGGATAACCATAAAGCTATAGCAGGAAGCATAAGGGAGGCGGTAAGAAGGGTAAGGGAGAAGATAAGCCCAGTCTATAGAATTGAAGTGGAGGTTGAAAGCTTAGAAGAGCTGAAAGAGGCCATTGAATGCAAAGTTGACATGGTCATGTTGGACAATTTCTCACCAGAAGCGGTAAAAGAAGCGGTGAAGATTGCTAAAAATAAGGTCATGATAGAAGTTTCTGGAAACATAACCTTAGAAAACGTAAGGGATTATGCGGTTCAGGGTGTAGACTTTATATCAAGCGGTGCCATAACACACTCCGCAAGATGGTTAGACCTAAGCATGAAAATTGAGAGGGTATAAGCCCCTTTGGCTTTTTCTTTGTAAGATAAGAGTCCTACAGCATCTGGATATAGGCACGGCGTGGAGGATGCCTTTCCTTATGTAAGCTCAAGACCATTGGAAGGCTTTCCTTAGATTTATTTTTCTTTCTCTTATCTTAGCACGGTCTATGCTTTGAAAACCCAGAACCTGCCCAAATAGTTAGAGCTATGCGAAGTCTTCTGTAATCTACCACCAAGCAAACAAAGGTATATAATCTATCTTCATGACTGGACATGAGATTCGTGAGCTTTTTCTGAGCTTCTTTGAAAAGAAGGGGCATACAAGGGTAAAGTCTGCGAGCTTGGTGCCAGAGAAAGACCCAACCCTTCTTTTTGTAAACGCAGGTATGGTGCCTTTTAAGGATGTGTTCTTAGGTACTGAGAAAAGACCGTATAAAAGGGCGGTCTCCTGTCAAAAGTGCCTTAGGGTATCTGGCAAGCACAACGACCTTGAGAGCGTAGGCTTTACCTCAAGGCATCATACCTTTTTTGAAATGCTGGGAAACTTTTCCTTCGGGGACTACTTTAAGAAGGAAGCCATAGAGTACGCTTGGGAGTTTGTTACGGAGCATTTAAACATAAAAAAGGATAGGATTTACGTAAGCGTCTACAGAGAGGACGAAGAAGCCTACAGGATATGGAAAGACCACATAGGTCTTCCTGAAGAACGCATATGGAAGATGGGAGAAGAGGACAACTTCTGGCAGATGGGCGATACCGGTCCTTGCGGACCATGTTCTGAGATATACGTAGATAGAGGACCAGAATACGAGCCGGAGCGTTATCTTGAAATATGGAACTTAGTGTTTATGCAATACAACAGGGATGCAAAGGGCAATCTCACACCCCTTCCAAATCCCAACATAGACACTGGCATGGGACTTGAGAGAATTGCAAGCGTCCTGCAGGGAACGAAGACCAACTACGAAATAGACCTTATAAGACCTCTCATAGCCTTCGGGGAGGATATTTCTGGAAGGGCATACGGGGAAAGTTACGAAACTGATAGTGCTCTGAGAGTTATAGCGGACCACCTGAGGGCTTTGACTTTTGCCATAGGTGATGGTGTACTTCCGTCCAATGCGGGCAGGGGTTATGTCATAAGGAGAATCCTCAGAAGGGCTATGCGTTTTGGATACAAGCTTGGGGTTTATGAACCTTTCCTGTATAAGGGCATAGACCTTGTGGTAGACATAATGAAAGAACCTTATCCTGACCTTTTGCAGGTCAAATCCTTTGTAAAGTCTGTAGTGAGAGGGGAAGAGGAGAGATTTATAAACACACTGAGAAGGGGCATGCCTTATGCGGAGGAGGTATTGCAAAAGTCCGACGGCATTCTCACGGGTAGCATGATATTCACCCTTTACGATACCTACGGCTTTCCCCTAGATTTGCTCGAGGACATGGCAAGGGAGAAGGGTCTAAAGCTGGATATGGATGGCTTTCAAAGAGAGCTGGAGAATCAAAGGGAAAGGGCAAGAAAACACTTTAAGATAGAGGTGGAAAAGGCTAGTCCCGTATACCAGCACCTCAAGGAGCTGGGGAAAACTTCTACTTTCTTGGGCTACGAAGAA
Organism: Aquificaceae bacterium; assembly: GCA_025057455.1. Classification (GTDB taxonomy): domain Bacteria; phylum Aquificota; class Aquificia; order Aquificales; family Aquificaceae; genus Pampinifervens. Next base: position 33,977 of record JANWWY010000003.1, on the reverse strand, counting down.
ACAAAGGTATATACTGAAGTAATAGCCATAGTAAAGGATGGAAGCCTCTTTTCAGAAATACAAGAAGGTTGCAGGGGTGAGATTTTTCTCAAGGAAACACCCTTCTACGCAGAGAGGGGAGGTCAAATAGGAGATACTGGCGTCATAGAAGCGGACGGAGGACTCTTTTTCGTGGAGGATACCAAATCCCCCGTTGAGGGCGTTATAGCACACAAGGGATACATGGTAAAGGGCTCTATAAGGGTGGGCGATAGGGTTTTGGCTCGCATCGAAGAAGAAAGAAGAGAGGACATAAAAAGAAACCATACCGCTACACATCTTTTACATTCCGCACTCAGGGAAGTGCTCGGAGACCATGTAAGACAGGCTGGCTCCTTGGTGGCTGACCAATACTTGCGTTTTGACTTTACACACTTCCAACCCTTGAGTGAGGATGAAGTCAAAAAGGTAGAAGAACTGGTAAACCAGCAGATAATGAAAAACCAACCGGTAGTGGTAGAGGAGATGGACTATCAGTCCGCCATAAAGAGCGGTGCCATAGCCATCTTTGAAGAAAAATATGGTGATAGGGTAAGGGTTTTAAGCGTGGGAGATTTTTCAAAGGAGCTTTGCGGTGGGACACACGTAAAAAGGACTGGGGACATAGGCTACTTTAAAGTCATTTCCGAGTCTTCTGTAGGTGCGGGCATAAGGCGCATAGTGGCAAAAACGGGAAGGTGGGCCGTGGAGCATGCCTTTAACGAAAGAAAGATACTTCTTGAGGCTTCCCGCCTTTTAGGTGTATCCCCAGAAAGTCTCCCCGAAGCCATAAGCAAGCTTATGGACAACCTCAGGGAGAAGGAAAAAGAAATGGTAAAGCTGAAGGAGAAGCTTCTTACTGGTGGCGTCTCAAGCCTAAAGGAAGAAAAACTGGGGGATGTAAACTTTTACTTTGGTCTTTTTGAGGAGGCGGACCCTAAGGAAATGTTGACTCTTGCGGACAACATAAGAAACAGGGACAACAGAGCGGTTCTATTTCTCATAAGCAAAAGAAATGAAAAGCTCTCTTTCCTACTTGCCTTATCAAGACCCTTGACGAGCAAACTATCAGCTAAAGAGCTTATGAAAATAGTTTCCGAATACCTTGGTGGGGGCGGTGGCGGTAGGGATGACATGGTGCAAGGTGGTTTAAACACCTTAGAGGGATTGCAAAATGCTGTAGAAGGTCTAAAATCTGCTATAATAGACAGACTTACGGAGGTAAAGGCATGAAAAAGGGCATACACCCAGAGCTTAAATCCACGCTCTTTGTGTGCGGTTGCGGAAATCAGTTTACGCTACTTTCCACAAAGGGTGGGACTGTATACTTAGAAACTTGCAACGCTTGTCATCCCTTTTACACGGGCAAGCTAAGGGTAAAACCTGCCTTTCTTGAAATGACTGGTAAGGGATAATGCTCAGTGCGGAGCTTGAAGAAAAGCTTAAAGCTTTAGAACAGAAGTATTTGGAGTTTCAGTATCAGATAAGCAGTCCTGAGATTGTCTCCGACAGGGACAAACTAACAAGGCTGGGAAAGGAGCTAAAGGAATTAGAAGAGGTATACAGTACCTACAAAAGCTACAAAAAGCTCCTCTCTGACCTTGAAGGGGCAAGGGAGCTTCTCAAAAACGAGGAGCTAAAAGAGCTTGCCAAGGAGGAAATAGAAAGGTTAAGCTCAGAGCTGGAGAATGTAGAAAAAAAGCTAAGGATACTTCTTCTTCCAAAAGACCCCAGGGACAACAGAAACGTAATACTTGAAATAAGAGCGGGTGTGGGTGGTGAAGAGGCAGCACTTTTTGTGGCAGACCTTCTTAACATGTACCAGAAGTATGCGGAGGAGAAGGGTTGGAAGTTTAGCATTCTTTCCTCCAACAGAACGGGATTAGGTGGCTACAAAGAAGCAATAGCACTCATAGAAGGTGAAGGAGCCTATTCTAGGCTCAAGTTTGAGAGCGGAGTTCACAGAGTGCAGAGAGTTCCAGTCACGGAAGCTGGTGGGAGGATACATACGTCCACAGCGACGGTAGCAGTCCTTCCAGAAACCGACGAGACAGAAATTCAGATAGACCCAAAAGACCTCAAAATTGAAACCTTTAGAGCAAGCGGTGCAGGCGGTCAGTATGTAAACACCACAGAAACGGCGGTGAGGATAACCCATATACCCACCGGCATAACCGTATCTTGTCAGGATGAAAGGTCTCAGTTTCAAAACCGACAGAAGGCTCTGAAAATACTCTACGCAAGGCTGAAGGATTACTTTGAAAGGCAGAGGGAAGAGGAGTTAGCCAGAGAAAGAAAACAGCAGGTAGGGACAGGGGAACGCAGTGAGAAGATAAGAACCTACAACTTTCCTCAAAACAGAGTTACAGACCACCGTATAAACCTTACCCTTTACAAGCTTCAGGACGTGCTCCAAGGTAAGTTGGATGAGGTGATAGATGCCCTTACAGAGCATTACATAGAGGAAAAGCTTAAAGCCCTTGCATAAGCCTGTAGGGCTTAAGAACGTTTCCCTCTATAAGTCCAACTCCTATAAAGTTTCCGTCTGCATAGAGCCTTACGAAGGTTTTATTCAAAGCTTCTCTCAACCTTATTTTTGCACCGCTCCTTACCCTTCTTGAAAGCTCACCCCTAAGGCTTATCTCTGGCATAAAGTCCAAAGCTTCTTCTATGGGTATGATAAAGCCCTCTATGCTTTCAGCACCTAAGATTTTTTCGTAGCTTATTGCCTTCTCTACGGTAAACCTTCCAACTTTTAATCTCCTAAGTTCCACCACATGAGCACCACAAGAAAGCTCAAAACCTATATCGTGGACAAGACTTCTTATGTAAGTGCCAGAAGAGACTTCAAGGTAAAGTTCCACATAGGGGAGCTGACAGCTCAGAAGCTCCGCCCTGTAGACTTGCACCTGCACTGGCTTTAAGTCTACCTTTAGACCCCTCCTTGCTAAGTTGTAAGCTCTTTCACCTCCTATGCGTTTTGCGGAAAAAGGTGGAGGCATCTGTGACAGCTTGCCTATGAACTTTCCTAACACTCTCATTACATCATCACAGGACACGTCCACAGACCTTTTTTCCACCAGAACACCTTCCGCATCGTAAGTTTGCGTTATCTCACCCAGCTTTACCTTTGTACTGTAAGCTTTGTCCATGCCTATGAAAAAATGGGAAAACTTCGTGGCTTCACCTACAAGAATGAGTAAAAGACCTGTGGCTATAGGGTCAAGGGTGCCAGCATGCCCAGCCTTTAGGCGAAATCTCCTTTTTATACCCTCAACCACCTCCATGGAGGTAAGACCCTTGGGCTTGTCTACGAGCAAAAGTCCAGATACCATCAGCTTAGGAAGTCCTTTAGATGCCTTTTCATAGCCATATTTCTTAATTTTCTTAGGGCTCTTGTCTCGAGCTGACGCACCCTTTCCCTTGATATCTGAAGTATGTCTCCTATCTCCCTAAGTGTTCTGGGTTCTTCTCCTCTCAGTCCAAACCTTAGCTCTATAACCCTTCTTTCCTTCTCTGGAAGCTTATCAAGAAGCTCGTCTATCTCCCTTTCCAAAACCTCGCTTATAATCCTTTCCTCTACGTCCGCAGTGCCATGTTGGCTTAAAAAGTCCACAAAAAAAGTATCCTCGTTCTCTCCTACGGGTGCATCCAAAGACAGAGGAACCCTACAAAGCTGAAGAGCCTTTTCCACATCCTCCGGGCTTATCCTGTATCCTTCTTTCTTTATCCTTTTCTTTATTTCCTCCTCCGTTGGCTCTCTACCTAATTCCCTTTCCATCTCCTTCTGAAGCACTTCCTTGGTGTATTCGTAGGCAATCTCTTCAGGTGTTGGCTCCCTCTCTAACTCCTTATATAGCCTGCTGTAAAGACTGCTTATACGGTTTATAAGATGCGATTGCTTTATGGGTATGCGCACCGCACCAGTTTGCTGAGAAAGTGCCTGCATTATAGCCTGACGAATCCACCAAACCGCGTAGGATATAAACTTTACGCCCCTGTCTGGGTCAAACCTTTTTGCCGCTTCTATAAGACCGTGATTTCCAGCCGCTATCAGCTCTGAGAGGGGAAGCCCATAACCTAAGTATTGTTTGGCTATGCTTATGACAAACCTCAGGTTAGACTCTACCAGCTTTCTAAAGGCTTCCTGGTCGCCTTCTTTGGCTCTTTTTGCAATCTCCTTTTCCTCCTCGGGTGTGAGGAGGGGTATCTTGGAAACCTTCTTAAGATACTGATTTATTATCTCTTGCTCCGTATCGGGTATCATGTTATCACCTCAACCTTAAAACTATAAAGAGGTTATTCCCTCGCCTTCTGACCAGCAGGAGGGCACTTTCTTTCCCAGCTCCCCTTAGGGCATCTATGCTCTGCAAGAACTCGCTTACCCTGGAAACTGGTCTGTTGCCTACTTGAAGTATGACATCCCCAGGCACTATTCCGCTTTGCATGGCCAGACTTCCTTGCATAACTCTAATAACGAGAACTCCCTTTACTCCGAGCCTTCTTTCCTCCTCGGGGGTAAGGTCTCTCAGCACAAGCCCCAGGTCCGCCTGACTTTCTTCGCTCTCACCCAATGCCCTTTCCTCAGGCATTTCACCCACCTTAACCTTTAAGGTCATTTCTTTGCCCTCCCTTAATATCTTGAGGCTTATATCCTTGCCCGGTTCCGTTCTCATGATTCTAAACTGAAGGTCCCTAACCTCGCCAACCTTTTGATTATCTATCTCCACCACTATGTCACCCACCCTAATACCAGCCTTATCCGCAGGGCTTCCTGGCATTATCTGAGCTATTATTACACCCTCTTTTACGCCAAGATTTTCAGCCATATCGGGCGTTATGTCCTGAATAACAACACCAAGCCATCCCCTTACCACTTTACCTTTCTCTATAAGCTGGTCAGATACCCACTTGGCAAGGTTTATGGGTATAGCAAAACCAAGACCCTGACCTTCCGCAAGTATGGCAGTGTTTATGCCTATAACCTCACCCTTTATGTTTACGAGGGGACCGCCAGAGTTCCCCGGATTTATAGCAGCATCAGTTTGTATAAAACTCTCATACTGGGTTATGCCTATGGCTCTTCTTAGGGCGGAGATAACACCCACGGTAACAGTCCTCTCCAGTCCGTAGGGATTACCTATGGCTATAACCACCTGACCCACCTTCAACTTGTCCGAATCGCCCAGCCTTGCTATTCTCCCTTGTGGGTTGGATATGTCCTTGTCATCCACCTCTATGACAGCTACGTCTGTCTTTGGGTCTACGCCTACAATCCTTGCTCTTTTTTCCATGTGCCTGTCAAATCTTACCCTTATATTTCTTGCATTTTGAACCACGTGACTGTTGGTGAGTATGTACAGCTTACCTTTCTTGTAGTCTATTATCACCCCAGAACCCAAAGACCTCCTTTCCTGTGGTGGTATTTGAAAGGGGAAAGGAAAGGGTACTTCTACACCACCCACCTCTTGTGTTGCAAATATGGTAACTACAGAGGGAGATACCGCTTCCACTATGCTTGTAAGCTCTTGCTCCAATTGGGAAAGCACACCAGAGGATAGAATGGGCTTTTCCTGGCTTGTTGCCCCAGATATCGAACTTTGAACCTGTTGAGCCTTACAACCCAGAAAGAAAAGCAGAACCAAAAAGATGGACAGAATACCCACCATCCTTAACCTCCTTTTCATTCCCTTACCTCACAAGAGAAGAATAGAATCCTGAAGAAGGGCTTGTCAATTGTGTTAATCATACTTTTGACCCTCTCCTTTGAGATTATACCACCTTTAAAAAGGGGATTATAAGAAGACCCCGTATAATGAAAAAACCTTAAAAGGTCCCAGCCGAGGAAGGGTATGGGAACATCCTCCAGGAAGAACTTCCTTACGTATGCCATCCTTTGAAGGATTGACCTAATTTGTTCCACCTTAGGAAAGGGGAAACCGAGTTGAGAAAGACTACCTTCTACCGGCATTGCACACAGAAATTTTCCTCTACAGACTCTAATAGCCTCTGGTAAACTTACCTCTATGTCTGTCCAGTGCAAGGCAAAACTGCTTAAAACAAAGTCAAAGCTCTTGTCCTTGAAGGGAATACTGTGAGCATCGCCCAGAACCACCTTGCCAAACTTTTTCTTGTAATACTTTGCCATGCCCATGGCAATATCAAGACCTACAACCTTTTCCAAACCATGGCTTAAAAGACCAGTGCCACAGCCAAGGTCAAGAACAAGACCTTGCACCTTCTCAAGACTTCTAAGTTTCTCTGCGGTGTATCTCTGGGGAACTGCCCACTCTTCATAACTTCTATAAGCCCTTGAGAATCTCAAAGATAAGACTTTCATGCTTGGGAAAATGTCCTCCTGCGAAGGTTATTAATTTAGCACTCCTTAGCATGTTGTAAAGGGTTATGGCGGAAGAAAAGGGCGTTATTGGGTCTCCTGTGCCGTGTAGGATTGTGACCTTCTGCTTTATGTAAGGAAGAATGGGCCTGATGTCCAATTTCATGTAGTCTTTAAGGAGCCTCTTAGCCCCTTCAAGGTTTAGTGTATCTTGAAAGGGTTTAGGATAAGCCATATGCCTAAATTCTCTAAGAAACTCTTCTCCCTCTCTCTCCAGTTTTAGCATAAAGCCTCTAAGGTTTTTCTCCGGCCACAAACATCCAAAGCATGCACAGGCCCCTATAAGGAGTAAACCTCTAAACCTATCTGGAAACAGATAAGCCATCATAAGGGCAATGCTGGCACCCAAAGACCAACCTACCAGATAAGACCCTTTGGGCATTCCAATGGCTAATACCTTAGCTAAATCCCAGAGGTTTGTGTAGGTAAGGGAACTTCTACCATGAAAGGGGAGCTCCACAGAGTTTAAAGATTTTAGCACCTTTGAGCTAAAACCCCAACCATGCAGGAAGAAATACGGGCCCGGAGGGACTCGAACCCCCGACCTAGGGATTAGAAATCCCTTGCTCTGTCCAGCTGAGCTACGGGCCCTCGGGGTGGCAGGACTTGAACCTGCGACCTTTGGCTCCCAAAGCCAACGCTCTTCCACCTGAGCTACACCCCGTAGCTATATAATTATAGCTCAGGTTTTTAAGGTCGGCTCTCTCTCCGCCACAAACAGAACAAGGTCTCTAAGCCTACAAGAGTAACCCCATTCGTTATCGTACCAAGCACCCACATGCACCAAATCACCCAACACCTGCGTAAGCCCAGCATCGAAGATTGCGGAATGAGGATTTCCCACTATGTCCTGAGATACTATGGGGTCTTCTGTATACTGCAGTATGCCCTTTAATTGATTTTCAGAGGCTTCTTTGAAGGCATTGTTTACCTCTTCCACGGAGGCTGGTGGTCTTTCTACCACTACAGTTAAGTCTACGAGAGAACCATCTGCCACGGGCACACGCCTTGCGGTGCCGTCAAGCTTGCCCTTTAACTCTGGAATTACCTCACCTATGGCCTTTGCGGCACCTGTGGTTGTAGGTATTATGTTCATGGCGGCAGCTCTTGCACGCCTGAGGTCTTTGTGGGGCAAGTCTAAAACTCTCTGGTCGTTGGTGTAAGCATGCACGGTAACCATGTAACCCTTCAAAACACCAAACTTTTCGTGAAGGACCTTTAGCGTTGGTGCAAGACAGTTGGTGGTGCAAGAAGCATTGGAGATTATCCTGTGCCTTTCTGGGTCGTACATGTGCTCGTTTACGCCTAAAACCAGCGTTACATCTGGGTTCTTGGCAGGTGCGGAGATAATCACTTTCCTAACAGTATCCTTTATGTGAAGTTCAGCCTTTTCCCTACTTGTAAAGGCACCCGTGGACTCAATTACCACATCTACCCCCAGGTCTCCCCATGGTATTTCCGCAGGGTCCTTTAAGGAAAAGACCCTTATCTCCCTTCCATTTAGTAGAAGGGCGCTGTCTCTCGCCTCCACATGACCCTCAAACATACCATGCACAGAGTCGTATTTGAGAAGATGCGCCAAGGTTCTTGTGTCCGTAAGGTCATTAACCGCAACTATTTCAATCTCTTCGTATCCCTGGCAAGCCCTAAGAAAGGATCTTCCAATCCTACCAAAACCGTTTATACCTACTTTTATACCCATAGTAGTTTTAATTATATAACCTACCCCTAAAACTTGATAACCTGTTAAACATGAGTTAATATACCCTTAAAATGTTAAACTTTTCTGTCTGTCCACATGATACGCAAAAAGGTTTAGAGAGGTGGAAAACTTTCGTAAAAAGATTAGAGGAATCTTTGGGGGAAAGGGTAAACTTTGAAGTATTGAAGGGGAGCGTCGAGGAGTACAAAAGGATAGAGGAAGGAAATTTTTTTGACCTTTATTATGCTGGACCCTTCGTTACACCCTTCCTGTACGAAAAGGGGTATAAACCAGTGGCCAAATTCAGAGGTCAGAGGGATAGGTTTTTTCTACTTGTAAGGGATGGAATTCCAGAGGAAGGTTCCATACTTGTAGCTGTCCCCTTCTTAAAGCCCATAGGTTATCCTCTCATTAGCTTGGATACGGAGCGTATAAGGCTCGTATTTACCAACAACTTTTATGAGGTCTTCTCACTTCTTAGAGAAAAAGAGGTGCACGCAGGCATAATGTACAGCGAAACCTGGGATGAGATAGAGGAAAGTGAGAAAGAGGGACTTAGAGTGCTTGAAGACTACGTTTTTGATACATCTCACATATTTATGGTAAAACGAGAGCTTTACTACAGAATAAAAAACGCGCTCCTATCCTTTGAAGAATTGGAGACAGCCGGTGAAGAAGATATTCAAAGTATAATCAAGCTTCATAGAGAGTTTGATAAGTTTTTAAGGCTATGGTCTGGAGCAAGTTTAGCCCAAAGCCTAAAAGAGATATCCCATATAGGGGTTCTTGTGTATGGTGAAAATGTGCTTTTTGCCAACAAAGGTTTTTTAAGATTTTCTGGATATACGCTTGATGAAATCAGAAATACGGATGTGTTTACCTTAATAGATAAAATGACCCACCCTGATTATAGAAGCTTATTAAAAAGTTTAGTCAAAAGGCAACTTTCAGGGGAACATCCGACCATAGACTACGGTGAACTCCAGCTTTTTAAGAAGGATGGTTCTACATTATGGACCTTAATCGCCTCAGTGAACATACTCTATGAAGGAAATTATGCAGGCGCTCTTTTCCTCGTGGACATAACAAAAAGAAAAAGACTTGAGAGATTTTACAGACTCCTTAAGGAGGTAAACAGAACAGTTACTCAGGTTGTATTAGAAGAAGAGCTTCTTGAAAGAATATGTAAGGGTCTGGTAGATAAAATGGGCATAAAATTTGTGTGGGTTTGTGCATTCAATCAGGAAGGCAACATAGAATCTGTCTATTCTCTGAAGGATAAACCTATAGTAGATTTGGAAAGTTCCTCAGAGGACAGCATTTTATTTAAAGCATACAGGGAGGATAGAATCGTTGTAAATCCTGATGTTAGAAATTCTGACCTTCCTAACACGATTAAACACGAAATGATAGAAATGAACCTTCTATCTTCCTGTGCCATACCAGTAAGTAAGGGAAATGGGAAAACATATGTTTTCGTCCTCTACGCGGAGGAACCATATTATTTTCAGGAAGACGCAAAGGATATACTTTATGAGCTCAAATACGACGTAGAGTTTGCCTTAAAAAGATTGGAAGAATTATGGAGGAATACGCTTGTAGCTTCAGCTCTTGAGAACTCTACATCGTGGGTTCTAATTTGCGATAGTGATGGAACAATTACATATGCAAACGATGCGGTGTCTCAGATTTCTGGTTATTCAAAGGAAGAGGTTTTGGGCAAAAAACCCAGTATTTTTAAGTCTGGTTATCACAGTAAGGAGTTTTATGAAAATCTTTGGAATACCATCCTTTCTGGAAAGGAATTTCATGCTGTCTTCGTCAATAGAAAAAAGGACGGTGAACTTTTTTATACTGAGCAAAACATATACCCTGTGAATTTGCCCAACGGTGCATTAAAGTTTATAAGCGTAGGTAAGGATATCACAAGAGAGGTTTATCTCTCTTCTGAGATTGAAAGGCTTACCTTCTATGACCCAGTTACTGGTCTTCTTAATCTTGATGGTCTTAGGTTAAAGGCTATAGAATCAATGAGCGGAAGTAAAAGGAACGCCTTATTTCTGATTGATGTTTGCGGTATGTCACTCATAAACAAAAAATACGGCATCAAGGTGGGAGATGAGGTGCTTGCTAAGTTAGCACAGAGACTTAAATCAGAGTTTGGCAACTATGGAGTTATAGGGAGGGTTGCCGGCGACGAGTTTGCTCTTTTTGTACCTATAGAAAAGGAAGAAGAGGTTATTTTTACCGCAGACAAAATAGAAGAGGTGCTTGACGAACCCATAACCTTGGAGAGTGGTGATAGGCTAACCATATCTATAAACATGGGCATAGCAGTGACGTACGGAGAAGCCTTTAATCAAGTTCATGAAAAAGCGAGCGTAGCCTTAGCCTCCGCAAAAAAAGCGGGAGAGGGTGAAAGGAGATTTTTTGAACCAGATTTTGAAGAAAGGGTAAAACAAATAACCTTTGCCATAGAGCTGGTGGGAAGGGCAATAGAAGAGGACTCTTTCGTTTTCTACTATCAGCCCTATTACAGAAGTGAGGATTTGAAGCTTGCTGGTTTTGAAACACTGGTAAGAATAAGAGAAAGGGATGGGAGTATATACGGACCTAATTACTTCATAGATTATCTGGAAAACAGTAAGCATCTTAAAAGTTTTGAGGGTATAGCCCTCAGAAAGGTTTTAGAATTTTACCACAAGGTTCGCCTACCCCTATCTATAAACGTATCCGCACGCAGTTTTATGGACAAAAGTTTTATAAGCACGCTTACAGAACAGACAAAGGATTCTCTTATATCTGTTGAGATAACGGAAAGGGTGCTTTTAAGCGACCCAGAGAAAACCCTTGAGCATGCAATAATGCTAAGAGAAGCTGGCATAAGGCTTTTAATTGATGACTTTGGAACTGGCTATTCATCCCTTGCCTACATATCCACATTTCCTGTGGATGGAGTAAAGATTGACATATCCTTTGTGAGGGATATGGTCTTTGATAGTAGAAAGAGAGCGGTAATAAAGCATATAATAGGTCTTAGCAGGGACATTGGTATAGAAACATTTGCAGAAGGTGTGGAAAGCCAGAAACAACTCATTATGCTTAGGGAGATGGGCTGTACTTATATTCAAGGCTACCTTTTAGGAAAGCCCATGCCAGAAGAGGAAGCAGTGAGGATATTTTCTATGGTATGATTTTTAAATCATGAGAATAGCCTTTCTTAAACAGGGGAAGGATTTAGGTATTAACAGGCATGTGCTAGCCCTGCTTAGGCATTTCAGAGAAAGGGGTGTGGAGGTTCAAGAGTTTGACCTCGCAGAAGAAGATATTAACGATGCGGCTCAAAGGCTTCTTGAATTCTCTCCCCTTTTTACCCTTGACCTCAACGGTAGCTGTGTAGTCTTTGGTGAAAGGGATGGTCAGAAAACGCCCATCTTTGATGCCTTTGGTTTTGTGCACGTAAGCCTTTTTACAGATGAGCCCCTTTTTCATTTCCCCGTCCTACTTGACTTGAGGGGAGCAAACAACTTCCTTCCAGTAGTTACTGACCTAAAGTATGCGGACAGCCTCAAATTCTTGGGGCATGAGCGAGGCACTTTTTACATAACACCTTTTGCGGACCCTGAGCAGATGCCAAAGCCCCACAAAGAAAAGGATATTGAGGTGGTTTTCTTAGGTCCTGCGGTGGACCCAAACATAATTGCACAGCAAGTGTTACAAAATCTCAAAGAGTCCTTCGTCCCGTACTTCTTTGAAGTAGGTGAATTTTTGTTTAGAAATCCCGAAGCCCACCTTCTCTATGTGAGCGAGTATGTGCTTTCTATGTTTAATCAGAGCTTTCAAGAGGAATTTATCAAATGGAGGCAAGAGAACCCTCAAGACTATATAAGGTTTCTTAACGATATAAGCTTTTACGCCACAGCCAGAAAAAGGTGGTACATACTTAGTTTTCTTGAGGGCATAAACCTAAAGATAGTGGGTGCCTTTGAAGGTCAACTTTTGGAAGGTCACGAGCATGTGAGTATACAAAGCTGGGATGAAGCTCTTGATGTAATAGGCAGGTCTTTCATGACGGTGATGAGCTTTCCCCACGCAGTGCCAACGGGCATAGGTTTTGTCCCCCTTGAGGTTGCCCTCATGGAAAGTGCACCAGTCATAGACTACAGAGCTACGCTTCCGGGTTTCTTTACTGCAGGTCAAGAGGTAATAAGCTACTTGCCCTTGGACAGAGCGGACATAGAGGAAAAGGTGGTTTATTACCTTGAAAACAGGCAGGAAGCTTTAGAGATAGCCAAGAGGGCAAGGGAAAGGGTACTGCAAAACTACGGACCTTCAGATAGGGCTGAGTTTTTGCTCAGCATGTTCCAGGATATACTTTCCCAAGCCCAGTCTTCGCAAAGCTAATGTTTCCCACCTTTGGAACTTTGGTGAATGCGTCCCTTGTCCTTTTTGGTGGTCTAATAGGTTTTAGGTTCTCAAACCTCATACCTGACCGCTACAGGGTGGTTATTTTGCAAACCATAGGCATGTTTACCATAATGATATCCGTGAAGCTTATGTCAGAGTATAAACCTGAGCTCCCTAAGGTCTTTTTCTTTCTCTTCGTGGGTACGGTGCTTGGAAACCTTCTTAGCTTAGAGGAGAGGTTAGAGAGACTAACTCAAAGAACATCAAACCTTTCTAAAGGTTTTGTTTCAGCCTCTCTTCTTTTCACGGTGGGACCTATGACCCTTATGGGGTGCATCCTTGAAGGAACTAAAGGGGACAGTTCTCTTCTACTTTCCAAGGCATTCATGGATGGTCTTTCTTCTATGATTCTTTCCTCCTCTTTGGGTTTGGGCGTTGCCCTGTCTTCCCTATACGTGCTTCTATTTCAGGGCTCTATAACCCTTCTGGCTTACTTCTTTGGTGATTTTTTGAGCCAGCAAGCCATGTCTAACACCCTTTTTATAGGCGGTGGACTGATGTTCTTGATAGGGATTAAGCTTTTAGGTCTTCTAGAAAATCTGAGAGTTCTAAACCTTATGCCAGCCCTATTTCTCTCTCTATTTTTTTAACTCTTCGTAACTCATGTCTATGAGTTCGTTCATTTGATATATCTTTCCTACGATGGCTGGGGATAACCTTTCTTCTAAAGCCTTTGCCACCTCTTCGCCTTGCCTTAGCAGGCTGTAGTTGGTGGTGATTATTGTACTCTTTAAAAAATTGTACCTATGGCTTATTATGTGAGATAAGACTTCTATCCTCCAATCGGAAAGCCTCTCGCTTCCAAGGTCATCAAGCACTAGCAGGGGTGTATTAAGAACTAGTCTCATAAGCTTGTGATACTTCTCTTGGCTTATGTCCGAATACTGGCGCAGTCTATAAAAGAGGTCTTTTGTATCAAAGAAAAAGCCTCTTATTCTCTTTTGTCTATATACGTACTTTAGTACTGCTACCGCAAGATGAGTCTTGCCCATCTGGGGCGGACCTATTAGGCTAAGCCCCTTGCCCGATTTTGGGTCAAACTCCTGTGCATAATGCAGGCAAACCTCAAGAGCCCTCCTCTGGGATGGGGAGACAGGTATATAGTTTTCAAACTCAGAGTTTATAAAACGAACTGGAATATTTAGATACTTCTGCAAGTTTACACCCTCGTACCTGCAAGCGCAAAGCTCCAAAACTCCGCCCCTATCTATAAATCCAGTTCCTCCACACTTGGGACAACCCATCAGGATAAAATATAGGCGATGCCTGTTTTCCTGCTAACCAACGATGACGGCTACTTTTCAGAAGGCATAAAAGCCCTCAGGGAAGAGCTTAGGAAATTAGGAAGGGTGATAACAGTAGCACCAGACAGAAACTTGAGCGGTGTAGGTCATTCCCTTACCTTTACACAGCCCTTGAGAATAAGGCGTGTGGAGGAGGACTTTTGGACAGTTATAGGTGGCACTCCAGCGGACTGCGTTCACTTTGGTTATTATCTGTTTCTTGAAGGTAAAAAACCAGACTTGGTTTGCTCTGGCATAAACGAGGGACCTAACCTGGGTGAGGATATAACTTACTCTGGCACCGTATCTGGCGCCATGGAAGGGAGAATTTTGGGCATACCTTCTGTGGCCTTCTCCGCATTCGGTAGGGAAGAAGTGGACTTTGGAGAAATAGCAAAGGTAGCAAGGAGGGTGGTTGAAAGGGTCATTGAACTTAACATGCCAGAGGATACCTATTTGAACGTAAACATACCAAACCTTCCAGAGCCTGAGATTAAGGGCTTTATGGTTACCCGTCAAGGCAGAAGGGCTTACAGGGAAAAGGTGCTAAAGCTATTGGACCCAGGCGGAAAACCCCTTTACTGGATAACCGCCGAAGAGTTTGGCTGGCATTTGGAAGAAGGAACGGACTACTGGGCTGTTTACCACGGCTATGTTTCCATTACACCCCTACAGCTTGACCTTACCAATCACAAAAGCCTTGAGTTCCTGAAGGAAGTTTTTAAAGTATAATAGCTTTATGCTTGCAAGGAGAGTCTCCCACATAAAGCCAGCACCCACCCTCGCACTTACCGCTAAGGTGAACCAGCTGAAAGCCACAGGTTTGGATATAGTGGGTTTTGGTGCTGGAGAACCAGACTTTGACACACCCGATTTTATAAAAGAGGCTTGCATAAAAGCTCTGCGGGAGGGAAAAACCAAGTATGCACCATCCGCTGGTCTGCCACAACTCAGAGAAGCTCTTGCGGAAAAGCTACTCGTAGAGAACTGCGTAGAGTACAGTCCTTCTGAGATAGTGGTTACCGCTGGTGCTAAAATGGCGCTCTTTCTTGTAATGCTTGCGGTGCTTGAAGAGGGTGACGAAGTTCTACTACCCTCACCCTACTGGGTTACCTACCCAGAGCAGATACTTCTTTGCGGTGCGAAGGTGGTTGAAGTTCCCACGGAAGAGGAAAACTTTATTCTGAGAGCTGATATGCTAAAAGAATACATAACCCCAAGGACCAAGATGCTCATACTCAACTCTCCATCAAACCCTACGGGTGCGGTGGTGCCAGAGGAAGAAATAAAGAAAATCGCCCAGCTATGCTTAGAGAAAAACATTCTTCTGGTTTCTGATGAGTGTTATGAAGCCTTCCTTTACGATGGTGATAGGTTTGTAAGTCCGGCAAGCCTCTCAAAGGAAATAAGAGAGATAACCTTTACCGTCAACGCCTTCTCTAAGACCTATTCTATGACAGGCTGGAGGGTTGGCTATGTTGCATGCCCCGAGAAGTACGCAAAGGTTATAGCGGACCTTAACAGCCAAAGTATATCTAACGCCACCACCTTTGCTCAATACGGTGCCTTAGAAGCCCTTAAAAATCCGCAGGCAAAGGAATTCGTCCAAAACATGAAAAAAACCTTTGAAAGGCGTAGGGACCTTGCTTACGAACTTTTAAGGGACATACCTCACGTTAGTGTTGTAAAGCCGAAGGGTGCTTTTTACATATTTCCAAACCTAAGCCATTACTCTAAAAAGTTTGGCTCTGACCTTGCCTTGGCCGATTACCTGATAGAAAAGGGAAGAGTTGCGGGAGTGCCAGGGTCAGCTTTCGGTGCGGAGGGCTACTTAAGGCTCTCCTATTGCGTATCGGAAGAAGTGATAAAAGAAGGGATAAAAAGACTAAAGGAAGCTCTTCTTAGCATACCTTGAAAAAATCAGGATTTTAAACTTGATGCTTAAACCCTTTTGGGATGGAGGTTTACCGCCCGTAGCCTTGCAAAATTAAGGTAATAATAGGTATGCTATAATTTATCATATGATGGAAGAAAAGAGGCAATCAGAAACAACCCAAGAGGTTCAAGAACCAATAGATGCCAAGGATGCAAAAATCAGAGAGCTTGAGGAGAAATTACAAAAACTTGAAAACACCGCAAGGATAATAAACCAGCGTTACGTAGACCTTCAAAGGGAAACAGAGTACTTAAAGGAAAGGTACAGGAGAGACTTAGAAGAGGCTAAAAAATACGGCTACGAAAAGTTTGCCTTTGAGCTTCTTGAAGTAGTTGACAACTTTGAAAGAGCTTTTGAATACGAGGGTTCTGATTTGGAAGGCTTTAAAAAGGGGTTTGAGCTTATATACAGAGAGCTTTTGAGAATATTGGAAAAATATGGAATAAAAGAGATTGAGCTGTTGGGCAAAGAGTTTGACCCATACCTTGCGGAGGCTGTGGACAGAGAGTACAGCGAGGACGTTCCACCCAACACAGTAATAAGGGTAGAGAGGAAAGGTTATACCCTGCACGATAGAGTGCTTAGACCCGCCAAGGTTGTAGTCTCCTACTATCAGGAGGAAATAACTTAATGGAGCTTCGATTCAAAGACTTTCATCGCAAAATGACACCTTTCAGGGATGAAAGCATGGAACAGCTTCTGCAGGAGCAGGTAAACCAGTGGATAAGGCTAAACAAGCCTAAGATAGTGGGTGTAGAAACTCTCTGGGAGAGAAACTCTCACGTATCTGTGGGCATAAGGGTATGGTACCTACAGGAGTGAAAAGAAGAGCCTGCATCTTTATTGATGGTTCTAATTTCTACTTTGTGCAGAAGGACATTTTACACCAGAGGATTGACCTTTTTAAGTTAGTAAACTACTTTAGGTCCGAGTTTGACATATACAACACCTTTTTTTACTTAGCCTACAGAGAAGGGGACGAAAAACAGGAGAATTTCATAAAGCTTCTTGCCTTTAGCGGTATAACGGTCATAAAAAGACCTATAAAACAGCTTAAGGACGGCACTTACAAGGGAGACCTTGATGTAAACCTTGCCATAGATGCCCTGCTCACAAAGGATAACTACCATACCGCCATACTTTGCACCGGCGATGGGGATTTTGAAAAGCTTGTGTGGACTCTCAGAAATTTTGGGAAAGAGGTCATATGCCTTTCTACTAAAGAGGCTACTGCGGTGGAGCTGGTCAACGCCTGCGATAGATACATAGACCTGAGAGAAATCTTACCTTACGTAAAACTGGAGGAAAGAGAATGAACTTTCTGGTGGTTGGTGTAGGTGCGGTGGGCAGTGTATATCTTGCCTTTTTGAGTAGGGCTGGCCATAGGGCTGTAGGACTTGTTAAAAAGGGCAGGAGTTTAGACCGCATAAAAGTGGAGGGCATATGGGGTGAGTTTGAGCAGAAGGTTAACACTATAGACTCTATTGAGGGCTTGGATTTTGAACCTGATATTGTCATACTGACGGTAAAGAGCTACGACACGGACGGGGCTTTAGAGGACATAAAGAGTCTGAAGGAGGGTAAAAGCCTTCTTATGGTGGCTCAGAACGGCTACGGAAACTACGAAAAGGCGGTCAAGGTTTTCGGTGAGGGCAGAGTTATACTGGCTCGCGTAATATTCGGTGCTAAGCTTTTGGAGTGGGGGCTTGTGAGAATAACTGTCTGCGGTGATGATGTAGTAATAGGAGACCCGTCAAAAAACATCCAGGAGGCATACCTGAAAGAGCTTTCTGAGGTTTTCAGCATTTCAGGCATACCCACAAGGTACTCGCCTGAGGTCTACAAGTATCTGTGGGACAAAATTTTGTATAACTGTGCCTTGAACCCGTTGGGTGCACTCTTTGAAAAGACCTACGGAGAAATCGCCAGCAACCCCCACACAAGGAACATAATGGACGGCATAATAGAGGAAGCCTTTGAGGTTATAAAGGCTTATAGCATACCTACCTTTTGGTCTTCTTCTGAGGAATACAGAAAACATTTCTACGAGAGGCTTCTTCCACCTACAAAGGACCATTATCCTTCCATGCTTGAAGATGTGAAAAAGGGCAAGACAGAGATAGATGCTCTTAACGGTGCCCTCGTAGCGCTTGCTAAGGAAAAGGGCATATACTTACCCTTAAACGACCTTATAGCAAAGCTAATAAGAGCCAAAGAGCAGTTTAGTAGGTAAAGCATAGAAGCAGTTCAAGAGATGAGGTAAAAGGTCCCTAACCGCAGTTTGATATAATCCTTTTGTATGAAGGACATTGGACAGTACAACCACAAACAAGTGGAACAAAAACATTCAAAAAAGTGGATAGAGAAAGCCATTTATTCGGTAAGTGAGCCTTCTAAGGACAATAGGTTTTCCCTTGTTATACCACCACCAAACGTGACTGGGTCTTTGCATATGGGGCACGCTCTCAATGTGACACTTCAGGATGTGCTTTGCAGGTGGCAGAGGATGCTGGGCAAGGATGTGGTGTGGGTGCCGGGGTTTGACCACGCAGGCATAGCCACCCAGTATGTGGTAGATAAACAGCTCCAGCAAAAGGGTATAAGCAGGCTGGAAATAGGAAGGGAGGAGTTTTTGAAAAAGGTTTGGGAGTGGGTGCCAATTTCAAGGAATGCAATAAGAGAACAATTAGAAAAGATAGGCGTTAGCGTAGACTGGAGGAGGGAGAGGTTTACCCTTGACGAGGGCTTTTCAAGGGCTGTAAGGCACGCCTTCAGAAGACTTTACGAGGAAGGTCTCATATACAGGGGAGAATACATGGTAAGCTGGTGTCCCAAAGACCTCACAGCTTTGTCAGACCTGGAGGTAGAACACGAGGAGGAAGAAGGCAAGCTTTACTACATACGCTATCCCCTTGAAGACGGCTCTGGATTTGTGACGGTTGCAACCACAAGACCAGAAACCATGCTTGGAGACACTGCAGTAGCGGTACATCCAGATGATAAAAGGTACAGCCACCTTGTGGGCAAAAGGCTAAGATTGCCCCTTGTAGAGTGGAAAAGGAAGGCTATGGATGGCTCGGAGATTTCCCCACTTATTCCTATAGTGGCTGACGATAGGGTAAAGCCAGAGTTTGGGACGGGTGCGGTCAAGATTACGCCAGCCCACGACCCTTTGGACTTTGAGATAGGTAAGACCCACGGGCTTGCTTTCGTGCAGGTCATGGACAGCTTTGCCCGTATGAACGAAAACGCAGGCGATTTTGCTGGTCTTGACAGATACGAAGCAAGGAAAAGGATTGTGGAAAGGCTCCAAGAGCTTGGTCTTCTTGAAAAGGTAGAGAGCCACAGGCATGCGGTTGGAAAATGCTACCGTTGTAAGACAGTTCTTGAGCCCATGGTTTCCAACCAGTGGTTTTTAAAGGTATCTGACCCACGCATAAAGGAAACAGCTCTGAGAGTGGTTCAGGAAGGTAAAATAAGGTTCATCCCGGAGAATTGGTCAAAGGTTTACGTGCAGTGGATGGAAAACCTTAAGGACTGGTGCATATCACGCCAGATATGGTGGGGTCACAGAATTCCCGTATGGTACTGCGAGGACTGCGGACATGAAAATGTGTTTACGGACGAGGACTTTGACAGAGTATACGACAAGCTTATCTTCAACCTTATTGCGGATGGAAAAATAGGGGAAGAATTCACGCCAGAGGAGGTCTCTCAAGTGCTTCACTCTCCATCCTTCGTTCACCCTGAAATGACCCTTTTGGACTTCTATAAGAGTTTTGCCTTTTACAAATACCACTCTACTGAGGTGGATGCCAATTCCCTAAGACTTTTCTTCACTCAGGATATGAACCCTATGGCTATTCTCACGGAGAAGAAAAGCAGGTACAAGTACGACCCAAAGAAAAAAACTTACCGGTTTATCCTTAGGTGCAAAAAATGCAATTCCGAAAAACTTAAACAGGAAAGCGATGTTTTAGACACTTGGTTTTCCTCAGCCCTTTGGCCCTTTGGTGTTTTTGGCTGGCCAGAACAAGCACAGGACCTTCAGAAGCTCTACCCCACAGACATACTGGTGACGGGCTTTGACATTATCTTCTTCTGGGTTGCTCGCATGGTCATGATGGGCACTTTCTTCATGAAAGACGTGCCCTTTAGGGACGTATACATACATGCCCTAATAAGGGACGAAAAAGGTCAGAAGATGTCCAAGACAAAGGGTAACGTGATAGACCCGCTGGACATAGTGGAAAAATACGGTGCGGATGCTCTGAGGTTTACCCTTGCCATTCTCACTCAACAAGGAAGGGATATAAGGCTTTCAGAAAAGAGGTTTGAGGGCTACAAGCACTTTGCCAACAAGCTATGGAACGCAGGAAGGTTCATAATCCTGAACCTTGACGAAGACTTACTTTCAAAGCTTCCCTACGGTGCACCCCCAAAGGCGGAAGACCTCTGGATTATAACAAAACTAAACAAAACCACTAAGAAGGTAAACCATGCTCTCGCCCACTACGAGTTTTCTGAAGCAGCCAAAGAGCTTTACGAATTTATATGGAGTGAATTCTGCGATTGGTATATAGAGTTTTCTAAACTAAGGCTTTACGCCAAACCAGAAGAAGGCATATCAGAAGAAGAGAGAAAAGCACAGGAAGAGAGTATTAACGCAGACAGGATAACCGTACAAGCCACACTTTTGATGGTCTTTGAGAGGGTTCTAAGACTACTACACCCTTTTATGCCCTACATTACAGAAGAGCTTTGGGAAGAGATTCCTACAGGACACAAGGAAAGCATATCCATAACTCCTTATCCCCAGTTTAACCCTCAGGAGGTTTACGAAGATGCTGAGGCTCAGATAGAGAGGCTTAAGGAAATTATATCGGCCATAAGGTCTCTCAGGAGCGACTTAAAGATAGAACCCTCAAGGAAGGTAAGGCTGTACTACAGAGCTAAGGAAAGTAGAGAAATAGCAGATAGGTTCAAAGCCCATATTATAAGTCTGGCAAGGCTTGAAAGCTTAGAAGAAGTGGAAGAGAAACCCAACAACACCATTGCCAGCTTTTCTAAAGACTTTGAGTTTTATCTTCCGGTAGAAGGGAGCATAAGGTTAGAGGAACTAATACAGTCCTACTCTAGAAGGCTGTCTGAGGTGGAAAAATCCATACAAAGCCTTGAGCAGAGGCTTAGCAACGAAAACTACATTAGTAGAGCTCCAGAAGAAGAGGTGCAAAGAACAAAGGATTCTCTCAAGGAGTTACAGCAAGAAAGGGAAAAGGTTAGAGTATTGCTACAGATGCTAACGGGAGCTACAGGATGATTTTAATCATATTGCAAATTATTCGCATATGCTTATGATAATATATATCAATAAACTTATAAGGAGGAAGTGCCATGGAACAAGTTGTTAGCATGCCAAGGATTGGTGACCAGGCTCCTGCCTTTTAGGCTCAAACTACCATGGGACCAATAAGGTTCCCAGAAGACTTTCAGGGACAGTGGGTGGTTTTCTTCTCTCACCCAGCGGACTTTACACCGGTCTGCACAACGGAGTTTGTAGCCTTTGCGAAGCTGAACGAGGAGTTTCAGAAGAGAAACGTTCAGCTTTTAGGTCTTAGTATTGACAGCAACTTCTCTCACATCGCTTGGGTTATGAACATAAAGGAGAAGCTGGGCATAGAAATCCCCTTTCCCATAGTAGCGGACGCAGATGGTAAGGTGGCAAGACTGTACGGTATGCTCCACCCCGGTGAGAGCACAACCGCTACCGTAAGAGCTGTTTTCGTGATAGACCCGAACGGAAAAATAAGGGCTATAATCTACTACCCTCTCACTACTGGCAGGAATATGAGGGAAATACTCAGGTTGATAGATGCACTGCAGACAGCGGACATGCACGGCGTAGCAACCCCTGCGGATTGGGTGCCAGTACCTCAAACGTGGGAATTTACGGAAGAAAACACTAAGGTTATAGTACCACCTCCCGTCACCTACGAGGATGCGGTAAAAAGACTGAAGGATGGCTATGAGTGCGCAGACTGGTACTTCTGCAAAAAGAAGTTGGGGTAAGCCATGAGTATGGGATGCGTAAGCCCTGACGGAAAACTTTCTGAGAGAGCTATTTCCTTCCTTAGGCTTGTGAAGGAAATAGGTTCTGTAGAACCTCAGGAGGTGGCCAGGATTACTGGCCGCCCTTTATTTCAAGTAAGAAGCTCCTTAAGGGAGCTGGCAGAGAAGGGTTTTCTACAAGAGGAAGGGAATAGATATAGGCTAACCGAGAAAGGTTTGGAAGCTATCTCTTAAGGTTTTCTAACTCTCTTGCCGCCGCATAGAGCACCGAGGTCGCTACCACCTCTGAGTTTACGGTGGCGGTGCCCTTCATTTTTGATAGGCTCTTTTTCAAAGAGATAACCTCAAGTTCAATACGCAGTTGGTCTCCTGGGTAGACGGGTCTTTTGAACCTTGCCTCATCTATGCCAGCAAACACTATGGCATACTTACCGATTTCAAGCTCAAGGGACTTAATCATCAAAATGCCACCCACCTGAGCCATAGCCTCTAAGATGTACACGCCCGGCATCAGAGGAAAGCCGGGGAAATGCCCCTGAAAAACTGGCTCGTTAACGGACACATTCTTTATGCCAACTATTCTTTTGCCCAGTTCCATCTCTATGACTCTATCCACGAGAAGTATGGGATACCTATGAGGCAGGATTTCCATTATAGCCTTTATGTCTAACATTTTTAAAATTATACACCCGCTGGCTGTTCTTTTATCCTTCCCTTTATGTCAAAGACCAAAGCACTCGCCACAAATATGGAAGATAGCGTCCCCACAACCACGCCCACTACAAAGGCAAACATAATGTTGGACAGGGCAGGACCACCAAACAAGAAAAGGGTAAGCGAAACAACGAAGGTGGTTAGAGAAGTCATTATGGTCCTCGCCAAGGTCTGGTTTATGGATATGTCTATAAGCTCTCCCAGAGATGTGCCTTTTCTTATTCGTAAGTTTTCCCTTATCCTGTCAAACACCACCACAGTATCGCTTACAGAGTATCCAGCCACTATAAGAAGTGCTGCAACCACATCCAAGTTCACTTCCCTCTGAGTTATAGAGTAGGCACCTACTACAATAAGTACGTCATGAGCCAGTGCCAGTATGGCACCAAGAGCCCAAATGGGTTCAAATCTATAACCTAAATAGAGAAGAATACCACCGAGTGCAACCACCATAGCCCATATGGCTTTTTGCCTAAGCTCCGATGTTATAATACCCCCTATGCTCTCCGACCTTATAAGCTCGTAGGGTGATAGGTTTTTAAGACCCTCTAAAGCCTTGTCTGTAGGCTCACCAAGCCTCAGTTTAACTATTACAGTACCTTGTGCGGTATCCTGAACTTGAAAGTGAGAATACTGTAGCCTTTCAAGGGTATTTCTTACCTGGCTTAAAGAAACCCTATTTTCAAACTTAACCTCCAAGACACTTCCACCCGTAAAATCAAGCCCTAAGTTTAGACCCTTATAAAAAAGAGAAATTAGACTAACGATTAGCAAAACAAGAGAGACTGCATATGCGTAATATCTAAGACCCATAAAAGGGATGCTTTTCATGGTTATAATTCTAACATGGTTTACATCCTTGCTCTTCTCCTGATACCCCTATACTTTGTAAACCTTGGGAGCTTTCAGGTCTGGTCTCCCAACGAGGCGTTTTACGCAGAAGCCTCAGGGAGTATGCTACAGACTTGGGATTTTATAACACCCTACTACAACGGCGAGCTCAGGCTCAACAAACCACCTATGACCTACTGGCTTGTAAGCATTGGTTATCTCCTATTAGGCGTAAACGAGTGGGGGCTAAGGTTTATGCATGCCCTTCTGGGTCTTCTCACTGGGCTTGTAACCTTTATGTTTGCCAAGGAACTTACTGGCAGTTGGCGCATTGGAGCCCTTTCTTTTGCTATCCTGCTTTTGTCGGTGCAATTTTTTGCCAATGCTCACTATGCATCACCAGAAATACCCTTTACCTTTTTCATTACTCTAAGCCTTTATCTTTGGTTTGTCTATTACAAAAGGAAAAAGCTTGCTTTCCTTCTCCTCGCCTTTCTCTCTTCTTCACTGGCCATGTTGGTAAAGGGTCCAGCTGGCTTTGTTCTGCCTGCGGGTGTTGTTTTTCTTTATCTTATCCTTAACGACCCAAAGGAGCTTCTAAAGCTTAGGTATTATGCACTGAGCGCCCTTGCCCTTGTTTTGGGTCTTTGGTGGTATGCTTACCAGCTTTTTACCAAGGGAAAGGTTTTCTGGGACGTTTTTTACAGAGAAAACTTCAAGCGTGTCTATCATGGGGATGAACCCTTTTACTTTTATGCGCTTGACCTTAATGTTAGCTTTCTTCCCTATTCAACACTTTTCTTCTTTGCCCTCCTTTGGGTTTTTATAAAAGTCAAAAGAGAATATGCCTTCCCACTCCTTTGGTTTGCTTTTATTTACGGGCTTTTTAGTATAATAGCCCAGAAGATACCCGTTTATGTGCTTCCTGCCTTCCCCTCGTTGGCTGTTATCACCTCAGGTTTTTTACTTTCTCAAGACTGGGAAAGGTTTAAAAGGCTACTTAGCCTGCTCTTGTCTCTTTTAATAGTCGCAGCTTTGGCGGTAGGCAGTTTCATGTTTTCTGTTCCTCTCTACTTGTTACTACTTCTTCCACTACCTTTTCTTGTATTCTTTAGAGATTACAGGCTTTCTCCAGCAATCGCTGGCTTGCTTCTTATAGTTTTCCTAAAAACGGGCATACTACCTCAGCTTGAAGAGAAGAGAAGGGTAAAAGACTTAGGCGAGTTTATAAAGGGATTGGACACGCAGAACACGATGAATGTTTACCAATTAGGACACTTTCACCACAGCCTACCTTTCTACGCAGAGAGGAAAATCATAAGGGACAGGTTGCCTCAAAGGGGCTCTTTGGTAATCTTTAAGGTGGGCCACTTTGAAGGATGTAAGCCCATCAGAATTTTTAGACTCTATACTGGCTCAGAAAGCAGGTTATTTAAGTTTTTGAAAGATGCCAGCAGAGGCAAAAATTTTGCGGACTTTGGCGTATGTCTCTATTGAGCTGGCACCTGTATGACTATAAATTCCGCCCTTCTGTTGGTTAACCTGCCCATTGGTGTCCTATTGTCCGCTATGTATCTCTCTTTGCCAAAGCCTGCTATATCTATCCTGTCCGCAGGAATGCCTGCTTTTACTAAGTAATCTTTGACAGACTGGGCTCTCCTGAGGGCAAGCTTTTCATTGTAAGCCTTTGGACCTATGTCATCGGTAAATCCTTCTATTCTTACCCTTACGCTGGGATTTTCCTTGAGGGTTTTTACCACTTCATTGAGAAGGGGAATGTACTCTTTCTTTATGTCGTATCTGTCAAAGTCAAAATGAACCCTCGCAGTTACCATGAGGGGTTCCTCTTGAGGCTGTTGGGGAGGGATGATAGGTTTAGTTTCTGTGTCTATCTTTGCCAGTTCTGGCACAAAGGGTTTCCCCGTGTAGCATTCCATTTGGTTTTCCTTAGCCACGTTCACCTTTTGAAAGGCAGAGCTGGCCGACATCCAAGATTTATCATAGAATTCTTTGAGGTTTACAAGGTTCGGTCTATCCTTTGAAAGCTCGTACGCCATGGCATCGTAGTAAACCTCAGCCTTAGCCAAATCCGTAGGTGCACAGCTTAAAGCCTTATTTTCTCTCAGGTATGTGAGCCTATAATTTAGGGTTTCTAGGTCCAATTCCAAACTTTTCTCGTGCTGGAGTCTTGTTATGGAACCTTCATCTTCTTCGTAATAAATGGGTTCTCCATACTCGCCATACTGAACTCTTTGAACCTTTTTTATCTCAGCCTTTGGTATTAGGGTTAATTCATCCAGTCCTGTCTTTTCAGACATAAGCTTAGACAAGGATGCAAAGCTTTTTACCATAAAAATCTTAGACCCTACCTCGTCGATGCCGGAAGCCAGCAAGCTGGCAACATCCCTGTTTGCCCTTGCCTTTTCAAAATGGTAAGGGTCCTTTTTTTCCGCTTCCTTCATCCTTGCAAGCTCCACCCCCCTTTGAATCTGAGTCAAACCATCAAGAATTCTCATAGAGGAAAAATCCTGCGCAAATAAAAGGGTAGATGCTGTCAGCATTGTAATACATAGCTTTTTCATGCTTCCCTCCTTTGTTTTTAATTCTACAATAAAATTATAGGCAATGAAAGCCGTTCTACAAAGGGTAAAAGCTTCAAAGGTAATCGTAGAAGGCAAGGAAGTGGCATCCATAGGAGAGGGGTTAAACATACTACTTGGCGTTGGTGTTGGAGATACAGAGCAGGACATTGAAAAGTTGGTCGAAAAGACGGTAAATTTACGCATCTTTGAAGACTCCTCCGGTAAGTTTAATCTTTCTCTTCTTGATGTTAAGGGCTCCGCTCTTGTGGTTTCTCAGTTTACCCTGTACGCTAACACAAAAAAGGGCAGGAGACCCAGCTTTGAACTTGCGGAAAGACCAGATAGGGCTAAGGAGCTTTACGAGCTTTTTGTTAAAAGGCTTTCTCAGTTTGTACCCACACAGTGTGGCGTATTTGGTGCCATGATGGAGGTTCATATAGTAAACTGGGGACCTGTTACCATTATCTTGGACAGCAAGGAACTTTAGAGTTCTATTTCTACCAGCATGCTAAAGGGGACACCTATACCGCTGAGGAAAAGATGTCCTGGTTTTAAAGTAGGCAAAAGCCTAAGCTGGTCCTCATATGGGTAATCAAAAAACTGAGATACCGCATCTATGTCGTTTTGAGTTATTAACCTAAAAATAGCCTGTGTGTTTAGCTGAGAAAGCACGTACTTGCTTATGTTGGCAGGTCTCTGGGATATAGCCAGAAGACCAAGGTCAAACTTCCTACCCTCTAAGGCTATCCTTCTGGTCATGTTTATGGCAAGGTTCTCCCTGCCTGCTGGCACCTCTGTAGCTCCACGCTCAGGGGCAAAGTTGTGGGCTTCTTCAAGCACCACAAGCCTCCTCTCTGGTATCTGTCTTGCCAAAGAAAATATCTCCCTCAATAATAAGCCAACGAGATTTAATCTTGTGAAAAGGCTTACAACCTCTTTGAGGTTTATTATGACTACCTGTTTATTAGAATGTAGCGCATCCTCCAATAGTCTAAAAACCTCCGGTTGATTCATAAGAGCTTGCTGTCCCATGTCCTTGGAAAGCATGTCCAATAGCTCCATAACATCCCTTCTTAGACCACCCTTTGAAGCCTCAAGAATTATCTCCCAAAGAGACTTTTCCTTGTATTTAGATAATTTTATATCTGGCTTTATGTGGCTTCTTATCTGTGCCAGAAAGCTTTTTTCCTCTTCGCTCCTTTCCTGTAGCACAAAACCGTAGTCTCTGAGGATTTCCCTTATATCCTCTATCCATATGGGCAAAAGGGTGTAAGGGATGCTAACATGATAAACCCAATCCTCCTCAAGATTTAGCTTCTGGAAGTATTCACCAAAAAGGTCAAAAATCAAAACCTTGGCACTGTCCTTTGGCATGTTTTCCAAAAGCCTTCTCACAAAAGTGGTCTTACCGGAGCCTGTGGTTCCCAAAACCGCCATGTGCGTACTGGTAAGCTTGGCAAGGTCTACAAAGACGTCCACACCCTTTCCCGGAAGACTACCTACTCGAACGGGTACATCCATAGAATAACCGGAAAGATTAGTTTTCATAACCTTCTGTAGGTCTTTATCCTCTTCCGCAACGGGAAGAAGCTGGTCTCCTGGTGTAAGAGGTTTTAAGGGGGTGCCAAAGTACCCTTCTTTGGAGCCTTTCAGTTCAAGAAGCACTTTGACTTTGCCCAATTGCAGGCTTTTGGTACTCTGAACCATTAAGTGGGCTATAGTCCATGGTTTATTCCCCCAAGCACCTTCTACATTTAAGCCCTGCGTATAAATTCTGGTGAGCCTACAGAGGATTTTGTTTCCTTCCTTTTGAGCCCAAAAGAAGGACTGCTCGGGAATTTCTTCAAGAAGAAGGGCTTCCAACTCCGTGGAAGACTGAAGAGAAACCACCACAGCGACTGTTTCCTTGAGTATTTTTACAGACTGACCCTTAAACTCTTCAAAGAGCTTTTCAAGCTCTTTTACCTTTTCCCCTTCAAGATAGACCATAGCTTCAAGATTGCCACCCTCGCCCATGCCAGGTCTTGTGAGGTTGGCAGAGCCAACAAGGGCAAAGGTTCCGTCCACCAAGAAGAGTTTTGCATGAAGCCTTTGACTTAGGTATAGGTCTATCTGGTATTTCTCCACGAGGGAAAAGGTTTCCATTCCTGTTATGCTTAGGTCTTTAAAATCCTCCGCCCTCAGTATAACTTCAACCTTTACACTCTTAGGTAGTCTCTCCAGAAGGCTTTCAAGAAAGCACGCGTCAATCCAGGGTGAGGCGACCTTGAGACTCTCCTTTGCCTTAGAGACCCTATCCCTCAGTAGTTCAAAAAATTCCTTCATCCTGAAACTCCAACCAGTTTAGAAAAACCCTTGAAAGCTCAAAAACTCTTCTTTTTAGGCTTTCTATGTCCTTTTTGTTTTCCACTATAAAGTTTGCGTACCTTAGCTTTTCCTCGGGTGGCATCTGTCTTTTCCACCTTCTTTCAAAATCCTCTATGCTGTATCCCGATTTTGTGGACCTTTCCTTGCAAAGCTCGTAAGGTGCGTACACGAGAACTGTAGCGTGATAGTTTCTGTATGTACCCTTTTCTATAAGTAGGGAAGCCTCTACCACCACCACGCTCTTTTGTGGCAGTCTTTGAAACTCCTCTTCAAGTTTCTTGTAGAGTGCCTTGTGGGTTATATCCTCCAGAAGGCTTAACTTATCCTTGTCTTCAAAAACTAAGTTGGCGAGCTTTTTCCTGTCTATGTTTCCCTTTTCGTCAAGCACCTTGTCGCCAAAGGCTTCTACTACCCTTGTGTAAACATCTCCCCTCTCTTCGTAAAACTTCCTTATTATAAGGTCCGCATCAAACACATAAAGACCAGCCTCACGGAAAAACTTTCCAGCGGTAGACTTACCAGAACCAAGGTTGCCCGTAAGGGCTATCTTTAACATGATGATATTTTAAAGGAGGTAGCCATGAAAGGACTCATACATGTTACGCTTGCGTTGGGTTTTGCCTTTGCCTCAGAGGGTGAACTAATATTTAAAAATTCCTGTATGGGATGCCACACCGACAAAGACAAAAAGCCCTTGAGCTATCTAAAGGAAAAGTACAAAGGAAAGCCAGATGCGGTAATGCAGTTGGCAAAGAGATGCCCTTGGGGGCAGGGGCTTTCAGACATGGAAATTGAGCTTGTGAGCAAGTGGCTGGCAGGTGTGAAGTAAAATAAGCCTTTTGATGGATAGTTTTCTACCAGTCCTTGTATTCTCTCTAACCCTTCTTTTTGTCCTCCTAAGGCCCTTCGGTCTTGGGATAGGTTGGTCCGCATGGCTGGGTGCGGTCGCATGTCTACTTTTAGGTCTTATATCCGTAAAGGATATTCTCTACATAACGAGCCTCGTATGGGACGCCACCCTTGCCTTCATACTTCTGATTTTCGTATCCATAATTCTGGACAAGGTTGGCTTTTTTGAGTGGATAGCCCTAAAGGCTATAAAAGGTGCAAAGGGAAGGGGGTATTTACTCTTTGTATACCTTATGCTTTTGGGTGCTTTCATATCCGCAGTGTTTGCCAACGACGGAGCTTCCCTTATGCTAACACCCATCATATACGCAAAGATAAAGCATCTAAACCTTCCGAGAAAGTTTTTACTCCCCTATATAATGGGTAGCGGTTTTATGGCGGATACTGCAAGCCTTCCCCTTGTGATTTCTAACCTAACCAACATAATAACCGCACAGTTTTTTGGCATAGGATTTGGCACCTTTGCTCTTTACATGTTTTTACCAAACCTTACCTCCGTGCTGTCCAGCCTCCTTGTCCTCTACCTCTTCTACAGAAAGGACCTCATAAAAAGCTATAACCCAGAGATTCTTCAAACCTATCCGCCACATTTTGCTATTAGGGATTCTTTTGTTTTTAAAGTAGGTTGGCTATGTGTAGTCCTGCTGGCAATTATCCTTTTGTTCCTTGAGTTTTTGCCCGTAAAGCTGCCAGTATCAGCCCTTCTTGGCTCCATAGCTCTACTACTTGCTCTGTCCACTCTCAAAAACAAAAGCGTAAGCCTTTGGCAGGTGCTTAGGTTTACACCCTGGCATGTGGTCTTTTTCTCCGTAGGTATGTATTCTGTGGTTTACAGTCTAAAGCTTTCTGGGCTTATGAGTTTGGTATCCGTTGCAATAGTTCATCTTTATAGGCTTGGGGATTTCTATGCCCTTTTGGGAACTGGACTGATTTCCGCTTTTATGTCCGCAGTAATGAACAACCTGCCGACGGTGATGGTTATGAACATAGCCATAGAGGAGGCACAACTGGAGAATAAGCTTACTCAGTTTTTAGCTCTTGCTAACCTAGTAGGCACCAACATAGGTCCAAAGCTGACCCCCATAGGTTCCTTAGCCACCTTGCTGTGGCTTCATGTTCTGGAGCACAAGGGCATAAGGATAGACTGGCTGTATTACACAAAGGTGGGCTTTGTTATAACCTTGCCCGTGCTTTTGGCCACGCTGATGGCTTTGTGGCTGGTTTATTTTCTTTCAGTCTAACCTTCCCAAGTAAGCAAGTAATGCAGTTATGGTTGCAGGCGTAATGCCGTCTATCCTGCTTGCCTGACCTACGGTTAGGGGTCTGAACTTCTTTAGCTTCTCTCTGGCTTCGTTGGTAAGCCCAGGCACTTTGTCGTAGTCTATGTCCTCGGGAAGGCTTATACCTTCTAACTTTCTTAGCCTCTCGTTGAGCTTTTGCTCTCTTTCCACGTAGGGCTCGTACTTGAGGATTATTTCCACCTCTTCCCTCACGTAAGGATGTTCTGGCACTTCAAAGCCTAAGTTTTCAAGGTCTTGCATGGTATACTCTGCGGTCAAAAGCTGGGAGGGTGTGTAACTCTTTGTGTCTGAGCCAACCGCCACCGCCACGCGCTGGGACTTGTAGAAGCTTACCCAATCTTGGACTTCCCTTTGTAGCTCTTGCACCAGCTTGTATTGGTCTTCCGAGAGAAGCCCCAGCTCGTAGCCGAGCCTTGAAAGCCTTAGGATGGCGTTATCCTGTCTGAGCTGTAGTCTGTATTCGGAGCGAGAAGTGAAAAGCCTGTAAGGTTCCATAACACCTTTGGTCACTAGGTCATCCACCATTATGCCTATGTAGCTTTCGTCCCTTCTGAGGTATACGGGTTCTTTTCCAAAGGCTCTCAGAGCTGCGTTTATGCCTGCCAGAATGCCTTGACCTGCGGCCTCTTCGTATCCAGTGGTGCCGTTTAGGTTGCCCGCATGGAAAAGACCTTTTATTTTCTTGGTCTCAAGAGTAGGATAGAGCTCGGTAGGTGGGACCATATCGTACTCTATGGCGTAGGCAGGACGGATAAGCTCTACCTTTTCAAGCCCGGGGATGCTCCTGTAAAGCTCCCACTGGGTTTCTTCCGGCAGTGATGTAGAAAGTCCGTTGGGGTATATTTCTATGGTGTCCCAGCCTTCTGGCTCAAGAAAGACAGTGTGTCTTTCTTTGTCGGAGAACTTGACCACTTTGTCCTCTATGGAAGGACAATACCTTGGACCTATACCCTTTATGAGACCACCGTAGAGAGCTGTCCTGTGAAGGTTTTTTCTTATTATCTCATGGGTCTTTGGTGTGGTGTAGGTTATCCAACAGAGGGCTTGCTTTTTACCCTTTTCAAACCAGTAAGTACCAACTGGCTCTGTCCAGAAGGAAAACTTAGGAGGCGGGTCGTCCCCCGGTGCTGGCTCAAGTGCGGAAAAGTCTATGGTTCTCTTGTCAAGCCTTGCGGGCGTGCCCGTTTTGAACCTCCAGAGGGGAAAGCCGTACCTTCTGTAGAAGTCCGCAAGACCAGTGGATGGAGGCTCCCATGCCCTTCCTGCGGGGAAAGTTTTGTCCCCTATGTATATAAGCCCGTTAAGGAATGTGCCGGTGGCTACCACCACTGCCTTTACGCGGTACTCAAGCCCCAACTTAGTCTTTACCGCTACCACCTTGCCGTCTTCCACTACAATGTCCACCACCTCGTCCTGCTTTATGTGGAGGTTTTCTTGGTTTTCGCATACTTTTTTCATGTATTCTCTGTAGAGCTTTTTGTCCGCCTGAGCTCTTGGAGACCAGACCGCCTTACCCTTTCGGGTGTTTAGCATTTTAAACTGTATGCCCGTGTGGTCTATTGCCTTGCCCATTTCACCACCAAGAGCGTCTATTTCCCTTACCACTATGCCCTTCGCTATGCCACCTATGGCAGGGTTGCAAGACATTTGACCTATGCTGTC
Organism: Aquificaceae bacterium; assembly: GCA_025057455.1. Taxonomy (GTDB): domain Bacteria; phylum Aquificota; class Aquificia; order Aquificales; family Aquificaceae; genus Pampinifervens. The sequence continues at coordinate 1,739 of JANWWY010000003.1, read as the reverse complement.
CGCATTTAGGACAAAGAGTACTGTCTTTGCACCCATACGAGCGGACGCAAGAGAAGCCTCTATGCCCGCATGACCTCCACCTATAACCGCCACATCAAAGGAATCTACCAACATGGAAATTAAATATAAGCTTTTGAGTTCTCTACATCGTAAGTCAGACTCTTAAAAAGACGCGTGATATAATTAAGAGTAAAAACCAGTGGGGAGGTTAACCATGGAAAGATTTGACATCAGCATTGATGACTTGGTAGAAAATCCAACGACGCGGGTGCCCGTAGCTCTCGTTCTTGATACGAGTGGTTCTATGGAAGGAGAACCCATTAGAGAACTCAACGAAGGCTACAGGACTTTTATAAAAGAATTGGAAGAAGATGAAATGGCGAGGGCTTCTGCGGAAGTGTGCGTGATTACTTTTGGTGGTACTGTGAAGTTAATTCAGGATTTTGTGGGTGTAGATAGAATCAATAAGAATGTTGTCTTTGAGGCTGGAGGTGAAACTCCTATGGGTTCTGCGGTGCTGTTAGCTCTGGAAAAATTGGAAAATAGAAAAAAGTTGTATAGAGAAGCCGGGATAGACTACCATCAACCTTGGATGGTTTTAATGACCGACGGGAAGCCTACCGATAGCATACAAGAGGCTTCAAGAAAAACGCAGGAGCTCTTAGAAAACAGAAAGCTTGTAGTTTTTCCAGTTGGCATAGGTCCGTATGCGGACATGGAAACTCTTAAAAAATTCACCACACAAAACAGGCCTCCTCTACGCCTAAAAGGGCTAAAGTTCAGGGAGTTCTTCCTCTGGCTTAGCAAGAGCATATCCAGCGTCTCGCGTTCCACGCCCGGGGCAAATATAAAGCTTGCGGACATATCTGGCTGGGCTGAGTTATGAGCCTGACAGTCTTTGGATTCTCCGTAATTGGTTTAAGAAACAGGAAGCTGGGATTAAAATGTCAGGATACTCACAGGGTTTGGGCTGATACTGACAGAGCGTGTGTGGTAGTCTGCGACGGGGCAGGTAGTGCGTCGCACTCATTCATAGGTTCTCTGATGGTCTGTAATCTGGTCCTCAATGCCATGCGTAAAGAGATGGAAACGGAAGCCATAATAAGGAATTTGAGGGAAAGGCTCAGTAAAAAAGCCAAAGCTTTAAACATTGATTTGTCAAGTCTTGCCTGCACTCTTTTGGCCGTTTACGTAAACAAAGACGAATACAGATACATCCACATAGGGGACGGACTTATAGCATATAATAAAGACGGTAAAATTCAAGTGCTGTCGGAGGGCTTTAGAGGGGAGTATGCCAACGAGACTGTGTTCGTAACATCGAAGAATGTTGAAGATTACGTTATTTCTGGGAATGGCTCTTTGAATGGCATAACTACGTTCTTTGTTATGAGCGACGGCATGGAACAGGCGGTATACGACAGGAAAAGAAACATGTTTGGAAATATCCTATACAAACTTGTCAACTATATGTCAGATACTCAGGATTTGAAAAGATTAAAAAGATTTATAAAGAGAAAAAGTAACATGTTTTACGAGAGAACCTTTGACGACTTTACTTTAGCCATACTAAAGAGGGGGTGAGCTATGCAACAGGTTTTGAATAACAGCTTAGATTTTTCTTGGTTGGAAAACATCATTATAAACCACGCATGTTTGGTGGACACATCTGCCCTAATGTCAGATGGAGCGGAGGTGTTTTTCTACAAAATTATAGCACCGGTTCTGCTCAGGAATAG
>JANWWY010000039.1 GCA_025057455.1 Aquificaceae bacterium | reverse complement strand
ATTGGTGGTGCTGTAAACTACTTCCTCAAAGGACAGGATGCTCTCGTGCAAGTGGCAGTTGACAGAGTTGAACCCAATCTTACAGCTAGAAATAATAACCCTAACAACAAGAAATTCACCGACGTCACCCTTGCCTTCCAAGTGCAGTTCTAAGACATCAAAAGCTCTTCAAGCCCCGCTCCTGCGGGGTTTTTTTATTTTTCAACTCTTTTCAAAGTTCCAAAGGCATAAAGAAGAATCGCAAAAAATGAGCTTACCGCAAAAGCCCACTCTTTAGACAGAGTTACTCTCAATTCAAGGTTAAAGTTGGACAGTATAGCTACTGTCAAGACGATAACATGTCCCATAAGCTCAAGGGGGAAGGTGGGTAGGCTAAAAAAGGTAGAGAGCTGTAGTATTCCGTAAAGGGTGAAGGGTAAGAACATGTAACCTACGAGGGGACTAAAGAGGATGCTTCCAAGGCTGGCATGCGTGAGGCTCAAAAGCAAGGGAGAAACGCCAAGGAAAGCAAAGAAAGATACGCCAAAGGGTAAGACCAGATACCTGTAAAAGACCGACCCATAAGAGGGCAAAAGTCTCATTCCCAAGAGTATGTATAGCGTCGCAAAAAAGGAAAGCCAGAAAGAGAAAGAATGCACAAACTCTGGCTTTATAAAGAGTAGAAGGCTTGCGGAAAACAGGAGTATGCCTAAGCCGTTGGGGCTTGCTTGGTTTAGCCTTACGAAAACCCAAAGAAGAAGCATAAGCCAAGCTCTCAATACCGGTGGCTCAGAAGGCACGAGCAAAAACACGTAAAGGCTTACGCCCAAAGCACCCAACCAAAGACCGTAAGGATATGGCAGAAGATACCTAAGCACGAGAAACACCATACCCACATGAAAGCCAGATATTACCAAAAGGTGAACAAGCCCAGTCTTCAAAAAGTAGTACTGAACGTCCTGAAAGAGTATTTCCTTGGATTCACCAAAGACGTAAGTAAGGACCAAGGCTTTGAGCTCTTGGTCTTGAACCCTTTCTTCAACCCTTTTTATAAACCTGTCTCTAAGCGTAGGCTCGTGGGTCAGAACTTCTTGAATGTCCTTATAGCTACCGCTTACGAATACCCTTTGACCTTCTGCCTTGACCTTAGCCCAAACTGAAAAAGCCTTTGAAGGCACATCTGAGGCTCCATACAGGGTAAGAAAAGCTCTCTTTTGGTAGAGCTCTGGAAAGTCCCCACCTACTATTTTTACTGTAGCACTCAGCCTTTCATCCCTTTCACTCGGCGGAGCGAGAATCAGAACATGCACGAGCCCTTCCTCTTCAAACCACATGTATCTGTATTCTCTTTCTACCCTCAAGAGGGATAGGAGCAAAAGGAGTAGAAAGAGAGCTAATTGTATAAGCTCACCCTTTCCTGGCAAGCAAAAGATAAACGAGACCCAGTAGTCTTTTTTGGACTTCAACCACTTCAAAACCCTCCTCCTCAAGCTCTAATTTAACCTCTTCTACGCTCAGAGAGTTTTCAAGGGAATGGATAAAAAACTCCCATTTATCCCTGCCAAAGAGTAAAAGACCCAGTGGCTTTAGGGGATACTTCATCAGGAATATCAAAAGAGGAGTAAGGGTAAACTTGTTTATGTCCAAAAGGCTTAGCTGACCTCCTTCCCTTAGAAGCCTCTTTGCTTCTTTCAAAAATTGCCTTCTGTTTATAAGGTGCCTGTATACCAAAGAGAGAGTTATAGAGCCAAAAGAGCCACTCTTGAAGGGCATGTTTTCCGCATCACCAAGCACGAACTTACAAACCTTGCACTTAGACTTAGCAATCTTTAGCATGTCTAAAGACAGGTCCATTCCTACTCTGAGACCTTTATTCTGAGACTTTAGGAGTATTTCTCCCGTGCCTGTTCCCACGTCAAGCCTGTTGCCCTCTGGGTCTAACATTTGTAAGAGTTCCCTCTGCCACTTGTCTATATTGCCAAAGGTGACGAGGTTTAGGAAAAAGTCGTACTTCCTACTTACAGAGGAAAAGACATCCGCAACTGTTTTCTTAGTAATCATCTCTGAGTATTTTACAGAATCTCCGCAAAGGTGAGCATTCTCTCTTCTGTCTTGTCTTTCCTGTAAGAGGGAAAAGCGTGGTGGCAAATGGTGCAAACTCCGTATAGGAAAAAGTGTTTTATTCCTTCTTTCTTAAGCCTTATTAGGGCTTCTTCTTGAGTATCCATGTAGTGTCTTTGGTTTTTTATTTGAAGGCTTTTAAAGTGCTCTTTGAACTCTTCTCCTACCTCATAACAGCAAGCTTTGGCGGAAGGTCCTACAAAGGCAAGGAAGTTTTCCAGAGGCTCAAAAAGGGAGAGCTTTTCTAAGGTTTTCTCTATAATGTTAGACTTTAAACCCCTCCAGCCTGCATGTATCACTGCTACTGTTTTGCTACCGAGCAGTGCAACGGGAACGCAGTCCGCAGTCCTTACACCTACCTTCAGCCCTCTCCTGTAAGTGATTATGGCATCGCCCTCAACACCATAGAGTGGGTCTTCCAGTACATGCACCTCAGAAGAATGAACCTGCCTAAGGGTAACCACATCTGCGTCTTCTTCCCATCTTTTTATAACAACCCTCGTCCTACCCCTTACCAAAGAAAACATCAGACCAGCTTCCTTGCCTTTTCTGAGGTTTTCCTCACGCATTCCATCAAAGTGCCTACAAAGGCTTTTTCTTCCAGCACCTTTAGACCCTCTATGGTGGTTCCACCTGGCGAAGCCACCTTCGTTATCCACTCCTCTGGGTTTCCACCCAACCTTTTCAGAAGCTCACAAGAGCCAACTACTACATCCAAAGCTATAGACTTTGCAGTATCGTAAGAAAAACCCTCCATAACACCCGCAAGGGCAAGGGCATGAACAAACTTAAACACAAAGGCAGGACCAGAACCAGCCAAGGCGGTAAAGGTATCAAACGTATCCTCCTGCAATTCATACAAACTACCGCAATGAGAGAAGAGCTCCTTGAACTTTTTCTTTTCTTCTTCCTCCACCCCCTCAGCAAAGACGCAAGCCATTGTAGCCATCCCCACGAGGGCATTTATGTTGGGCATAACTCTGACAGCTCTTGAACTCTTACATAGGCTTTTTATCTTAGACAGGCTAAGCCCTGCAACGATGCTTATGAGGAGTTTCCCCTCCATCTTTGAGCTTATGCTTTCCAACAGACTTGGTGCATCCTTTGGCTTTACCGCCAACAAAAGCCAGTCACAGCTACTTAAGAGAAACTCTAAATCATTTGCCACACCAAAACCTTCCTCAAGTGCCTTATTTCTTCTCTCTTCCTTTATGTCGTAGACCACTATCTGAACCTTATCCCTTAGAGCTTTTGCAAAGCTCTCTCCCATGTTGCCATATCCTATTATCCCTACATTCATGAGCCTCTCCTTAACTTTGATATTAACCTTTCCCAAAAGCTGGTAGCCTGAGGTTTTATGTTTAAGGGCAGTCTTAAAAGGGCGTTGGTGAGCTCCTTTGTAAAACCCTCTTCAAAGGGGTTTTGGTTTACTATGCTCCTTATCATCTTAGGGTTATACTTTATGCTACCAAGATACTTAACCTCTGCGGAGGTAAACTTTTCACAAACAATCCTAATACTCTCAAACACCCTAAGCCCTTCCTCTTGGTTTTGCACTTTGTTCACAATTAGGTAAAACTCCTTTACCTTTTCTTCTTGGTTAAGCACTTTTATAAGACCATAGGCATCCGCTATGGCGGTAGGCTCTGGCGTGGTTATTATAATGGGAAAATGGGAGGATGACACGAGAGCTGTGGTATCTGAATGTATGCCAGGTGGTGTGTCAAAAAGTACCCACTGGTAATTGGTCTCTGCATACTCCTGAAGTCTATAAATTAAGTTTCTTAGCTGTGAGGCCGGAAGGTTCACCAACTCTTTTACACCGCTTCCGCTGGAAATGAAGGCAAGGTTTTCCTCGATGGGCACGACCACCTCTTCCAGAGGCACCTCGCCCACAAAATAATGGTATAAATTTTTTGGTGGCGTTATACCAAGCATTATATGCACGTTACTAAGACCAAGGTCTCCGTCTACTATAAGCACCTTACCAGAGTTTTTACTTATAATCCTGCCCATGTTTATGGTTATCAAAGTTTTCCCTACGCCCCCCTTACCGCTGGCAACAGATATATAACCTGTCCTCTGCTCTTTGCCCTCAGCCTTTAAAAGGTGCAGAGCCTGAGTTTCCATCATACAGCCTCTAAAAATATCTTAGCCAGATATTCATAACTTGCCATTACAAGGTCTTCCGGCACCCTCTGTCCCGTCGTAAAACACAGTATGGGTAGCTGTGTTCTGTAAGCTACGTTTACCATAGTTCCAAAGTAACCAGTCTCGTCAAGCTTGGTAAATATCAAACCCGAGGGCTCCACAACACTAAAACCTTCAATAACTTCATACTGAACCCGTTCCTCTGTGTTAGCCCCTAAGGTGATGTAAGCCTTCAAAGAGGGTAGTTTTGCAAAAAAGGGTATAAGCTCCTTCATTCTTACTTCGTTATACTGACTTCTACCACCCGTATCAACCATAACCACATCAAGAGAAGAAAGCTCACCTATGCATTCCCTAAGCCTATAGGGTGTATCCGCTACCCTAAAGGGAAGCTCCATAATGTTGGCATAGGTTCTAAGCTGTTCAACAGCTCCAACCCTGTAGCTATCTATGGTTATAAGACCAACCCTTTTACCCATAGCTTTGAGCATGTAAGAAAGCTTTGCTATTGTAGTAGTTTTACCTACACCCGTTGGACCAAGTAAAGCCACAATGCTGAAACCTTCTTCTGGAAAATTCTCCACCAATCTAAGGCTTTTACTAAAGCCTTCCATCAAAGACTCTAAGTTCTCTCCCTTTAAATCCAGTCTTTTTAGTTCAAAGTCATAACCACAGGCGGATTCTACCACCCTTTGGGCAACATCCTTAGAAACTCCCCTGTTTATAAGCTTGTTCATAAGATGCAGAGCTCTTATAGAATACTCCCCTTCTAAGTTATCCCTTATTACATCTTCCCTTTCAACCTTCTGTTTTTTCACCAATTCCATTACTTCTTTAAGGTTTTCCTTGAGCCTGCTTATTTCTTGGTATAAGCTCTCCTCCTTTTTCAGTTCTGTAGCAAAATCTTCCTTGTCGGGTATGCCCACCGTTATTTCCAGCTTTGACCTTTTGGGAAAGGGGAAGAAGGGTATGACCCTTTGCTTTACAATACGCGTGGAAAGTATAACTGCATCAGAGCCGTACAGGGCTCTTACCTCCTCCACTGCCTCCTGAAGAGAATCCACCACAAGCTTCTTAATCTTCATCTATTACACCTATAACCTTAAGGTTTAACTGTCTGTCAAGTTCATTATAGGACAGAACGGTTAGGTTAGGTATGTAGTTTTCTAACACCCTTCTTATATGCCTCCTTATGCTTCCAGAGGTAATAACAAGGGGTATAGCCTGATACTGGTTGAACTTAACCACCTCTTGAGAGATTTTTGGATAAAGTTTGTTAACAAGAAGGTCCAGAAATTCGTCCTCCTTACCCTCCTGTAGATACGCAGTAAGTTTCGCTTCGAGCCTCGGTGATAAAACCATGGCGTAAAGGTTTCCGTTTGTGGTATAAAGCCTCGTTATTCTCTTTGCAAGCTTCTGACGCACAAACTCTGTAAGCATCTCTGGGTCTCTTGTCTGGTCTATGTAGTCCGCAAGGGTTTCAAGTATTGTAAGAAGGTCGTTTATAGGAATACCTTCTTTGAGTAGGTTCTGAAGCACTCTGTGCAGTACAGATATGGGTACCACGTCGGGCACAAGCCCCTGGACAGCTTTTGGATACTTCTTTGAAAGGTTTTCCACAAGCTCCAAAACCTCTGACCTTCCCAGTATTTCGTGAAGGTTCTTCTTTATGGTCTCACTTATGTGGGTTATTATGACTGTTGATACGTCCACAACCATATAACCTAACTTTTGAGCCTTATCCCTTATTTCATCCCTTATCCAGTAGGCTTTTAGTTTGAAGGAGGGATCCTTCGTCTCTATACCCTGCAAAGGCTCCTTTGCACTACCAAGGTCTATAGCAAGCCAATGTCCTGGAACAATCTCGTAAGAATCTACCTCCACACCCCTTATGAGTATACGATACTGATGTGGTCTCAGTCTGAGGTTATCCCTTATATGAACAAGGGGTATAACTACACCGTATTCGCTTGCAAGCTGTTTTCTGATGGTTTTTATCCTGTCGGGAATATCTCCACCTTGTCCCTCATCCACATAGGGTATAAGTCCGTATCCAATCTCGAGGGCTATGGACTCTGGTTGTGTATTAAATTCCTCTTCTTTCCTTTCCGCTGTTGGCTTTCTTTGCTCTCTTAGAGCTTCCTCCAGTTTTCTAATCTCCTCCTGCTTTAGAGCCCTGCTGAGGGCGTAGTACAAACCTCCCAAAAGACCAGCCATAAGGAAAAAGGGAAGTTTTGGAAAACCGGGGATAAGACCTATGAAGACAAGCAAGCTTGAGGAAAAAAGAAAGACCTTTGGCTCCTTTGAAAACTCCTTCAAAAGAGCTCTGCCCAACTCTTCCTTTGATGAGGACTTGGTTACCACTACACCCGCGGACGTAGAAAGCATGAGCGCCGGTATCTGACTGGCAAGACCCTCGCCCACCGTTAGCAGGGTGTAAGTCCTTAGGGCATCAGAAAAGCCCATACCCTTAAAAACTAAACCAACAACAAGCCCACCAATCAAACTTAGGAATAAGATTATGAGTGCCGCTATGGCATCACCTCTTATAAACTTGCTTGCACCATCCATGGCACCAAAAAAGCTCGCTTCCTGCTCAAGCTGAAGCCTTCTCCTTTTGGCTTCTTCTTCTGTTATAAGTCCGGCGTTCAGGTCTGCGTCTATGCTCATCTGTTTTCCTGGCATTGCATCCAAGGTAAAGCGTGCGGCCACCTCAGACACCCTCTCCGCACCCCTGGTTATGACAATAAAGTTTATGACTATGAATATTAGAAACACCACAAGACCAACAACCACATCCCCACCCACCACAAAAGTGCCAAAGCCTTCTATTATGTGTCCTGCGGCGCTTGTACCTTCATGTCCGTAGAGAAGTATTCTCCTTGCAGCTGCTATGTTTAGAGAGAGCCTCAGAAGGGTTCCCAAGAGCAGTATGCTTGGAAAGGCTGAAAGGTCAAGGGGTTCTTTTATAAAGGTGGTAAGCACGAGCACTGTCATAGAAAAGGTTATGCTGAGAGCTAAAAGAAAGTCCAGAAGCAAAGCGGGAATTGGCAAAACTATGGCAGATAGAATTATAATAAAAGCTAAGATTATCCACCCTTCCCTGAGCATAAGGACTATAATACACTATTCATGATATAATCAATGGGATGCGCTGGAGTAGGTACTTCTGGTATACTTCCAAAGAAGACCCCGCAGATACAGAAGCACCTTCTCACAAGCTTTTGATTAAGGGAGGTTTTATAAAGCAGGTTTCCGCCGGCGTGTATGAGTTTACACCCCCAGGCGTGAGAGTTTTAAGGAAAATAGAAAACGTAGTTCGCAAAGAAATGGACAGGAGCGGTGCTCAGGAGGTGCTTCTAACAGTCCTCAACCCAGCTGAGCTGTGGAAGGAAACGGGCAGGTGGGAACTTTACGGAAGAGAGCTCTTTACGCTAAAGGATAGGAACGGAAGGGACTACTGTCTTGGTCCAACCCATGAAGAGGAGATAACTGACCTTGTTAGGTCTTTTGTAAACTCCTACCGCCAGCTTCCTCTTATCCTTTACCAGATACAGACAAAGTTCAGAGACGAGAAGAGGCCAAGGTTCGGTCTTATCAGGGGAAGGGAATTTATAATGAAGGATGCTTATTCCTTTGACGCTGACGAGTTCTCCGCCATGATGTCCTACGAAACTATGAAGTTTGCCTACGATAGAGTTTTTAAAAAGCTTAGGCTAAAGACCCTGATGGTGGAAGCGAGCGTGGGAGCCATAGGAGGCATAAGCTCTCACGAGTTTGTGGTGCTTACCGATTACGGTGAGGCAAGAGTGGCTTACTGCGAGAGCTGTGGATATGCGGCCAATGCGGAAGTAGTCAAGCTTTCAAAACCTCAAGAAGAAAAGGAGGAAGAAAGACCCCTTGAGCAGGTAGAAACCCCAAGCACGGATACCATAGAAAAGCTCTCCAATTTCCTAGGCGTACCCCCCAGAAAGATACTAAAAGCCGTCCTATATATCGTAGATGGTTTAACCCCTGTCATGTTCATCATAAGAGGAGACAGAAATGTGGACGAGAACAAGGTAAGCATGGTCCTCGGGACGGAAAACTTTAGGCTTGCGGAAGACCAGGAGCTTTGGGAGCTGCTGAGAACCAAAAAGGGCTTTATAGGACCCTTTAACCTAAATTCCTCCATAAAGGTCTATTGGGATAACTCCACTTACGGCGTAAAGAACGCAGTTATAGCCTTCAACAAACCCGACTACCACTATGTGAACGCAAACCCAGGTAGGGACTTCCAGTATGGGGAGTTCGTTGACGTGTGTCAAGTAGAAGAAGGTGACCCATGTCCAAAGTGTGGTGCCTCTCTTAGAGTAAGCAGAGGCTTAGAGGTTGGGCACATATTCCTCTTAGGAACTAGGTATTCGGAGCCTATGAGAGCCTACTATAAGGACCCACAGGGGCAAGAAAAACCCATCATCATGGGATGTTACGGAATAGGCATATCAAGGTGTATATCAGCCATAGTGGAACAGCACAACGACGAAAGGGGCATAAAGTGGCCAACATCTGTGGCACCCTTTGAGCTGGACCTCATATGCGTGAACCCCACTGACCCCCAGCAAAAGGAAGTGGCGGAACATCTATACCTTCTATCTGAAGAGATGGGCATAGAAACCATATACGATGACAGGGATGAAAGTCCAGGCTTTAAATTTGCGGATGCTGACCTTTGTGGTTTTCCCTACAGGATAATAGTGGGTAAGAAGGTAAAAGAAGGCAAGGTGGAGGTGCAGTGCAGGCAAACAGGTGAAAAGTGGGACGTAGGCATCCAAGAAGCCATCAGGGAAGTAAAGAAGCGTATAGAAGAGGATAAGAAGTAGCTTAGAGAAGCTCTACATCGCTCACCCTTGGGTCTTTTACAAGCACTTCTAAGATGTGGTCCAATTCCTCCTCTGTTGCAGTCAGCTCAAGAGTAAGACTCATAAGGCCCTCTGTTTTTCCAATCTTAGTTATTTTTAGCTTGTTTGAAATGTTCTTTACATATTCCAAAGGATTTTCTATAGGATGCATGCTAATGTGAAGCATGTATCTTCCCCCAGAACTCAAAAATTCCTTCTCAAATCTGCTCATGAGAGATAAGGTAAAGAGTAATATTAGGGTGGTAAGCAAAGACAAAAGATAAAGGCCCATGCCTACAGAAAGCCCTATGCCAGCTGTCGTCCAGAGGCTTGCGGCCGTGGTAAGCCCCTTTATGGAAACGCCAAACCTTATGATGGCACCAGCACCCAAAAAGCCTATGCCCGTTATAACCTGTGAAGCTATTCTTGATGGGTCCGTACCAGCGTAGGCATAAGCCACGTGAAGGGAAAGAAGTCCCATAAGAGATGAACCAAGAGCGAGGACAGCATGAGTCCTAAAGCCTGCTGGCTGTCTTCTTTTCTCTCTCTCAAGACCTATGAGGGAACCAAGCATAAGGGCTCCCAAAAGTCTGAGAAAACCCTCCCAAAAAGGAAAAGGCAGACTCTCCAACATCTTCACCTTTAGATTTTAAAAGCAATCTTACTTTGTGTGTAAAATTTTGTAGGGTAAATTGGGCTGTGTGAGGACGGATGGCCTTTACAGAGGATGTCTTCCATCTTATGAACATAGTTGGCTTGCTGGCATTTGCTATAACTGGCTCCATGAAGGCTATAAAGGAAGGTCTTGACCTTTTTGGTATTACGGTGCTGGGTGTTATGACCGCATTGGGTGGCGGTATTACTAGAGATTTACTGATAAACACCGTTCCTAATGCACTGAGGTCTCTCTCAGATATGAGCATAGCACTGCTCGGAGTTTGTATTGCCATAGTCCTCTACAAGGTGTCTAAGAGTGACCTACAAAACAAATACTACATACTCATCCCGGATGCGATAGGTCTTTCAGCCTTCACGACGACTGGTGCTATAATAGCTTACAGTGCGGATGTTTCCTTCTTTGGCATAGTTATACTGGCAACCCTTACGGGTGTAGGGGGTGGGCTAATTAGCGACCTTCTTCTCGGAAAGGTTCCCTTCATCTTAAGGGACGACTTTTACGCAAGTTGTAGCGTATTGGGGGCTATAGGTTTTTACATAGCCATAAACTCAACAGAAAACCTAAACATAGCCTCTGCGGTATGTGCGGTGGTTGTTTTTGCGCTTAGGATTATGGCCATAATATACGGTTGGAGACTGCCAAAATTCAGCTAAAAAACCCTTAACTT
>JANWWY010000038.1 GCA_025057455.1 Aquificaceae bacterium | reverse complement strand
AGCCCACAAACTTTAACCTTATCCTAAGACCATCCTCCAGTTCCCGCATGGGTTCCACACCCATAAGAAAGGATAAGGGAGTAATTTTTAGGAGATTTGCAGGGCTGTTGAAAAAGGACCTGACTTTACCAAATTCACTCTTCACAGAACATTCATAAGAAAAATACATACATGAAAAGTTAGTCCGGTGTGGTTTTTCAGCACCACCTCTCATACTTGAATGAACTTTCATTAGTATTATTTTTTATGGTATAGTAATAAGCAGGAGGAGGACATGAAGGCTCTTATTGTCTCGTTGCTTTTCTTCTCCCTTTTGCTCGCTCACGAGCTTTGGATAGAGAGAGTGGGGGACGCTTATGTGCTTTACTACGGGCACCTACAACCCAAAAGAGGGGAGGAATCTAAGTTAGCCTACACTCCAGAAAACCTGTTAAGGTTTGAGTGCCTTGACGAGGATGGCAGGCTTCTAAATTCTAAGGTGGACAAGTCTTATCCTGCAAGGTTGAGGGGGAGCTGTGCGGTAATTCAGGCTGAGTTTTCCTCAGGCTACTGGACAAAGACCGTTGAAGGTTTGAAAAATCTTCCTAAGGATAAGGTTTCTGGAGCCTTGGAAAGCTGGCTTTCTTTGGAGACTGTTAGAAGGATAGAAAGGTGGAGTAATGCTCTTTCAAAACCCTTGAGCAATGGATTGGAGCTTGTAGCCCTTGAAAACCCTCTTGTGTTAAGGATGGGTCAAAAGTTTAGCATCGTTGCCTATTACAAGGGCAGACCCCTTAAAGATGCTCCAATAAGCCACAACGGTAAGTTTGTGGGTAGCACGGACGAGGATGGGAGGATAAACCTTAGGATTAGAAGTCTAGGAATTCAGCTCATAAGCGTCTCCTTAAAGGAAGGGGCTGATGGCGTAAAAGCTGACTACGTAACAAAAACCTTCAGTCTGATGTTTGAGGTAGGAAGATGATTCATCTTTTGATTTTTGCCCTTTTTTCCTTTGCCTTTTCTCACGATGTAGAACATAGCATAAGTAGGGAAGGTAGCTGTGTAGTCGTTAGCTTTTACTTCCCCGATGGAAGTGCGTTCTCTTACGAGGGCTATGAGGTCTTTTATGAAGGTGAGAAAGTTCCCTTTCAGGTGGGGAGAAGCGATGCTCTCGGTAGGGTCGTCTTTTGCCCAAACAGGGCAGGTTTTTGGCTCGTAAAGATTAGGTCTGAGGACGGACATGGTGCGGAAGTTAGGCTAAAGGCTGAAGGTGAAAGGTTAGAAGTAGATAGGGGAATTGTAGATAGGAACATAAAACTTTTGGCTGGCTTGGGCATTTTACTGGGTATTTTTGGTCTTTTTGAAATATACGTAAGGAGGTTTAGAAGATGAAAAAGCTGAGCCTTCTGCTACTCGTTTCTGTTCCCGCCTTTGCTCACCATGGTGTGGCTTCCCTTGGTGCTGTTGGTTTTGAGGGTCCGGGTGCACCCCTTGAAACTTCAAGCTCCGCCACCCTGCCAGAGGGAAAGTGGCTCATCTACACCAAACTCGACATAGCCAAGTGGAAAAAATACAGCTTTTCCGATTTTCCCGACCAGAAAGATAGGTCAGATTTCTGGATGTTTGGAGTAGGTTATGGTCTCAAACCATGGCTTTCTCTTTATCTCTTTGTACCCTATAACACAAAAAAGGAGCTGAAGGAAGAGGGTAGACATACCTTTACGAGTTCAGACTTTGGGGATATTTCTCTTATGGCGGTTTTTGGCTTTAAGTACGACAGGGGCTTTAAGCTGGTGCCTAAGAAGGAAAGCCTTGAGGATATGACAGATTGGCACTTTACCCTATACGGAGGTTTTAGCCTTCCTACGGGGGACGCTAACAAAAGGGGCTATCAGGGTGAGTTTGCTCCAGACATGGCGGGAGGTTTTGGAAAGCCCACGCTGAACGCCGGTTTTACCGCCACAAAACAGCTGGTAAACCTGCCACAGCTCACTTTCCTTTTTGACACCAACTACCTAAGGTTCTTTGAACACAAGTACAACACCGGTGACAGGTATAAGTTTGGTGATGAGTTTAGGGTAAACACCGCCTTAGCCTACAGGCTTTATACCAGCATGGAGAGGTCTTTGAGGTTTGACCTGCTTATGGAGGCAAACTTCCTCTACCTTCAAAAGGACAAGGAAAACGGCGTCAAGCTTGATGATACGGGTGGAAGGGTCCTTTATGGAACTTTGGGTAGCAGGTTATACTATAGGAATGCGTCCCTCGGACTGGGACTAAAGGTGCCACTTTGGAAGGACCTTAACAGAGAAGAACAGCAACAGGGTGCTGAGGGAAAGGAAAAGTACAGGCTCATACTCACCTTTTCTACGCTCTTTTAGTCATGCACATACCTGACGGTTTTGTGGCACCTCAGGTTTACTTGCCCGCTTACCTTCTTGCAGTAGGTTTCACTCTCCTATCCTTCAGAAAGCTTAAGGAAGCTTTTGAGGAAGGTAAAGTGCCATACATAGCTTCTCTCTCCGCCTTTGCCTTCATCGTAGGCTCTGTAGCTGTGCCCATACCCGGCGGCACTTCCGTGCACGGCTTAGGTGTGGCACCCATTGCCCTTCTTTTTGGTCCATGGGTAGCTTATGCCTGTTTTTCCATCGTGCTTTTACTTCAAGTCATCCTGCTGGGTGAGGGTGGTATAACCACTTACCCCATAAACCTTTTAGCCATAGGTCTTGTTGGTGGCTTTTCCGCCTATTGGTTTTATAGGATTTTCAACCGCATGGCTTTTGCAGTTTTCCTCTCTGGCTTTCTCTCAACGCTCCTTTCAGCTATCTTTATGTCTATCCTCTTGGGTGTGCACCCTTATCTTTTTAAAGACCCATCTGGCAAACCTCTATACTTTCCGTATCCTTTAAGTCTAACAATTCCAGCCTTTTTACTTCCTCATCTCCTCGTAGGTTTTGCGGAGGGCATACTTACTCATATAGCGGTAAAACACTTGAGCAAAAGGCTAAGGCATGAATAAGGCTCTTTTTGGGCTCTACCTTTTCTTCACGGTTTACGTATCCTCCCTCCGTGAGCTTAACCTTCTTCTTTTGCTTTTTTTTGTGCTTTTTTCTGTGCTTTTTGCCTTAAAAAGGAGAAGGTTAAAAGGTTTTTTTAAGGGCTTTCTATACACAGCCCTTTTTAGCCTTATGCTCTCTTTACCCTATTCCCTCTGGTCCTCGTCCTTTGATTACAGCATCATGATGCTTCTGAGGGTTTTAAACCTATACATGCTTACCTTGATGTTTATAAGCACCGTGAACCTCTATTCTCTTCTTTCATTTTCAAAGACTCTTAGCTTTTTACTTGTTATTTCTGTAAGCTTTACCCTTGCCTATAGGCGTGTCTTTGAAAACTTCCAACAAGCCCTAAGGAGCAGGAGCATTGAAAAGCCAAAAAGGCAAGAGCTTTTAAACTTTTTGAGGAGAATAATGGGCTACTTTTTTGAGAGAGCTCTAAGGGATGGACAGGAGGTTACAATGGCTATGAAGTCAAGAGGGTTTGACCATGATTGAACTGAGAGAAGTTTATTACTCCTATGACCATAATATTACTCTGAAGAACATAAGCTTTAAAGTTAGGGAAGGTGAAAAGGTTGTCCTTCTTGGTATAAACGGCTCTGGAAAATCCACACTTCTGAAGCTTCTTAATGCTCTTATTTTTCCCACTGAGGGGGCATACTATTACAAGGGTGAGAGGGTGGAGGAAAAGAGCTTTAAGAACAAGGATTTTAGAAGAACCTTTAGAAGGGAGGTAGCTTTGCTTTTTCAAAATCCAGAGGTTATGCTCTTTAATCCTACCGTCTACGACGAGATGGCTTTCTCCCTTAGGCAGTTGGGTTTTAGAGAAGAGGAAACAAGGGAGAAGGTTGAATACTGGGCTGATAAGTTTGGGTTGAGTCCTCTTTTGAAAAGCCCACCCTTTGAACTAAGCCTCGGTCAAAAGCAAAGGCTTGCCCTTGCGTGTCTTCTTGTCCTAAGTCCTAAGCTTTTACTTCTTGATGAGCCTACCGCTCATCTTGACCCTAAAAGCACAGGCTGGCTTGTTGACCTCCTCTGGGAGCTTCCCTGCACCATAATAACCTCAACCCATAATCTTAGTCTTGCGGAGGAGCTGGGAGACAGGCTTTTGGTCTTGGGTCAAGACCACACGCTTATTTACGATGGAAGGATAGAGGACTTTTTAAGGGACGAGGAAAAGCTTCTAAAGGCTGGCTTGTTGCACAGACATAGGTATAGGGATAAGGGGGGATATCACACTCATGGCTTTTGATAGAATTTATCCCATGGGCAAGACCACGCGCTTCTGTATCTCTCTGCCTGAGGAGCTTTTGGAGGAGCTAGACAAAAGGGTAATAAAAAGGGGTTACTCCTCAAGGTCAGAGCTGGTAAGAGACCTAATAAGAGACCTACTCTCTCAGGAAAAATGGCAAGAAAACCAAGAGGTGCTGGGCGTTCTCAGCCTTATATACGACCACCATGACAAGGAGCTAATTTACAGACTCTTAGACCTTCAGCACAGGTATCACGTGAACGTCCTCTGTTCTACGCATCTTCATCTGGACCATGATAGCTGTCTTGAAGTGATAGTTATTAGGGGAAAGGCTGACGAACTTGAGACGCTTTCCAATAGCATAGGGGGATTGAGGGGCGTTAAGCTATCTAAGCTTAGCAGAATTTCCCTTCCTAATCTGTAAACTTTGAACCATATCCCAGACCCTCTCCTCTATCTCATCCCTTATCCTTCTAAAAAATTCAAGTCTTTCCTCTTCGGTCCCTCTGTGGCTGGCTGGGTCCGGCAGGTCCCAGTGGACCATCTCAGCACCCGGGAGGATTGGACAGGTTTGTCTGGCACTGTCGCAGAGGGTTACAACTACATCAAGCTCCTGATAGGGTATGGCTTCTATGCCTTTGGGTCTTTGGGAGGATATGTCTATACCCCTTTCTTCCATAACCTTAATGGCGAGGGGATTGACTTCCTCTGCGGGGTTTGAACCTGCGGAGTAGACCTGTAGGTTTAAACCGAGGGTTTGAGCTAACCTTTTTGCAAATCCCTCAGCCATCTGACTTCTCGCCGAGTTTCCAGTGCATATAAAGGCAATCTTCATACTTTTGAATTTTATACCTCTACTGTTAAGATTTTATTAAAGCATGAGAAGGACAAGCTTGAAGGAAAGGAGAAGACTGGAGATTATAAGAACCGCATGTAAGTTGTTTTCCGAAAAGGGCTACTACAACACTACCATGCCAGATGTAGCTCAGGCTGTGGGCATGAGTGTGGGAAATCTGTACAACTACTTTGAGTCAAAGGAAGAGCTTGCAAAAGAGATTATGATGACCGTTTCCCATTGGGTTGGTGAGAGGTTAAAGAGCATAAACGAGATAGATACGGACTTTAAAGAAAAAACGAGAAAGTTTGTGGAGAGCTTTTTTGAAATAGCCCTTGAAGAGCCAGAACTTATAAACTACTTTCTTAGGGTATTTTTGGTAAACAGAGAGGTTTTTAGCGAAGGTTGTGAGGGCTTTGCCTGCGTAGCCAGCGTTATAACGGAAGTTATGGTTTTCTTGAGCGATGGCGTGGAAAGGGGACAGTTAAGAAATCAGAGTTTTTTCCCTGCCTTTACTCTCATGATGGGGTCTATTGGTGGTATGGTCTTCCTTCACAGTGAGGGGCTTTTGGATAAGCCTCTGATGGAATATGTGGACGATGTTTCAGAAAACATATGGAGAGCCCTCAAGGCTTAGAATGAATTCTTCTGTGCAGAGCCATGTAAGGGGGTGTTCTGAAAGGCAAGAACCTTCTTACAAAATAGTAGCGAGCAATGTGATAGCTGGTGTCAAAGCCGTAGAAGTTTAGCCTCATCCTCTCCAACTCCTCTTCTCTGTATGCTTTTAAGGGTTTTATACTCCAGTCTCTTATCCTATCTTCTCTCTTTTTCTTTAAAAATTCCTCAAATTCTGGTGAGCCCGTAAAGGCTTCCAAGTAATGTTCAAGCTCCCTTAAAAAACCTTCCCTATCCTTCTGAAGGACGCCATCTATAAGACCAAGCTCAAGAGCTCTCTTAGAGCTTATGGGCATGCGGTTTTCCATTATCAACCTTGCCCTTTCCCATCCCACCTTCTTGGGAAGCGTGTAAGTCCAGAATTCTGAGCCGTAAAGGTTCCCTATGTTCTTGTAGTGTGGGTTTAGCACCACTCCATCCCTTACGAATACTAAGTCGCAGGTAAGAGCTAAGAAAACACCTCCAGCACCGGCGTTTCCCCTAAGAGCGGAAACCGTTAGCTTATCAAGGGTTGTGAGCACTTCCTCGCATACGTCATCCATGGCGTTTATGTTTCTCCAAGACTCGTCCGCAGGACTTTCAGCGTTTTCTATGGTGTTTAAATTCATGCCGTTGGAGAAAAAGTCCTCACCACCCAAAAGCACAAAAGCCTTTGTAGGTCTCCTTTTTGCATACCTGACTACCTCCAGAAGCCTTTCGCACTGCTCCGTGGACATGGCACCGTTGTAAAAGTTAAAGGCTATGTATCCTATACCCTTCTTTTCCCAGTATACTATCTCTCTGTACGTTGGGAAGTCTACAGCATCCCAAGGCTTTAGGCTTTCTTCCCTTAGTTTTTCTGAGACCCTTTCTGGCAAAACTCTGAGAGATGGAAGCTTTATAGAGTGCTTTTCCCTTTTTCTCATGTAGCCTATCCAGACAGCACCGTCCAGAGTTCCTACGCATACAGCTTCATCCCTCTTTGCTACAATTTGGCCTGGCTTGCCCTTTAGACATCCCTCTTCGTAAGCATCAAAAAGGTAGTAGTCCTCACCCTCTAACCTCGCTATTGCACCGGGCTGACCTTCACCAGAGTATATCTTTCTAAGAAGGTCCCTTGTAGTGTCCTTCTCCCATTCTATTCTTCTTAAATCCTCCGGCACTCTCTGTCTAAAGAGGCTTTCCCCTTGAGGTCTTTTAACCACCTTGCTCCTTTGCAGAGCCTCCAGCACATCTCTCAGGCAATCTACCGCTCCTTCTGTGACTTCCTGTCTGTATAGGCTAGACTTTTTGGCAAACCTCATGGGAAACCTTCTAAAAGCCCAGATGTCTCCAGCGTCGTACTCTTCTGTAGCTTCTAATATGGTCACGCCCCAGACCTTTTCATCAAGCAGGATAGCCCAATCTATGGCGTTGGGTCCTCTATCTCCAGGCGGTCCAGGGTGGACAACCAGAGTCGTGTATTTTTGCCATACCTTGGGTGGTATTTTCCTCTTTAGAAAGGGTGCTATCACAAGGTCGGGCTTGTAAAGCTCACAGGCTTCCACCATAGATTCGGGATGCACATCCAGCTCTACAGATACCTCATGCCCCGCATCGGAAAGCTCACAGTAAAACCTCTGAGAAAGCGAGTTAAATCGATGGCACAAAAGTAGAATTTTCATGTCCCCCTTCTATACCTATAGTAGGCATTACACGCACCCTCTGAGGATACCATGCAAGAACCAAGAGGATTGGAAGGAGTGCATACGCTACCGAAGATTTTACAGTCTGTAGGCTCTGCCATACCCCTTATAACCTTACCGCATATGCAAGCTGGGTGTTCCTTTGGCTTTGGCAGTTCTACGGAAAACCTCCTTTCCGCATCAAACTCTGCGTATGTGGAATTTATCCTCAGGGCACTGTAAGGAACCGTTCCTAAACCCCTCCATTCAAACTCCTTCCTAAGTTCAAAAACATCGGCAACAAGCCTTTGAGCTTTCTCATTTCCCTCCCTGCTTACAAACCTCACATACTGGTTTTCTACGCAGGACCTTCTCTCAACTATCTGCCTTACTACCATGTATACAGATTGCATAATGTCCAAGGGTTCAAAACCAGATATAACCACCGGCTTTAAAAACTCCTCCGCAAAGTATTCGTAAGGCTTTGTGCCAATTATGACGCTTACATGCCCAGGACCTATAAAGCCGTCTATCTCCACCCTACCCAATTCCCTCATCTCTGGTGCGTTCAGTATGTGCTGTATGGCGGCAGGGGTTATCACGTGGTTGGAAACCACGGAGAGGTTTTTTATGCCCATTTCTTTTGCCTTCTTTATCAGCACTGCGGTTTGGGGCGTTGTGGTCTCAAAGCCTATGGCAAAGAATACTACCTCCCTTTGAGGGTTTTCCTGTGCTATCCTAATAGCATCAAGACAAGAGTATAGAGGTCTTACATCCTTTCCTTCAGCCCTTAGGTGTAAGAGGCTCTTTCTCTCTGAACCAGGAACCCTTAGCACATCACCATAAGTGCATAGTATAAGCCCTTCAGTGCTTGCCAACTTTATGGCTAAATCTACCCTACTCATTGGAAGCACACATACAGGACAGCCCGGTCCATGAACAAACTTTACGTATCCCTGAAGAAGCTGGTCTATTCCGTGTTTCAGTATGGCGTGGGTATGTCCACCACAAAACTCCATTATCCTTACGCTCCTACCCAACTTTTCCACAAGCCTTTTTGTGGCTTTTTCGAGCTTTCTTATAGCCTTTGCATTCTTATAGTCCTGAATGGGGTCAACCTTCAAGCTCATCTTCCATCTCCAGAATTTCCTCAAAGAGCCTTAAGCTTTCAAGAGCGTATTCCTCATCCAGCTTTTGTATGGCAAAGCCCACATGCACGAGAACCCAGTCGCCTGGGAAGACATCTTCCTGAAGTAGCTCAAGGGAAACAACCCTTTTAACGCCGAGAGTCTCAACGAGTGCGGTTTTATCTTCCCTTACCTCAAGCACTTTCGAGGGCACGGAAAGGCACATGCATACCTCCTGAATTGTCGTTCAGTGATAATATAGCCAGAGGGATAAGCTCTGCAAGCTTTATCACTTTTTATAAGAAGCCCTTATGTGCTTTATAAGCAATTTGGCGTTGACAACTTTTATGATTCTTGATACATTTTTGAATGAATATTCAATTAGGAGGTTTGCTATGGAGACCTTTTGGGAGACCTTTAAAAGGCACGGCGTTAGCAGGAGGGACTTTCTGAGGTTTGCTACTACCATAACGGGCATAATGGGTCTTTCACCATCCATGATTCCCGAGGTGGTCAGAGCTCTTGAGACAAAGCCAAGAGTACCAGTGATATGGATTCATGGACTTGAGTGCACCTGTTGTTCTGAGTCCTTTATCAGGTCTGCTACACCACTTGCCTCTGATGTGGTGCTAACCATGATATCTCTGGAATACGATGATACACTCTCCGCCGCTGCGGGTGAAGACATTGAAAAACACAGGAAGGAAATAATCAAAAAATACTGGGGTAACTACATACTGGCTGTCGAAGGAAACCCGCCTTTGGGTGAGGATGGTATGTACTGTATAGTAAACGGAGAGCCCTTTGTAAAGCACCTTAAAGAGTCCGCAGAGGGTGCAAAGGCTGTCATAGCTTGGGGTTCTTGTGCCTCTTGGGGTTGCGTGCAGGCGGCAAAGCCTAATCCTACCACCGCAGTTCCCATAGACAAAGTGATAAAGGACAAACCCATCATAAAGGTGCCTGGCTGTCCACCTATAGCGGAAGTCATGACGGGCGTTATCATGCACTTGGTGCTTTTTGACTCTATACCGCCGTTAGATTCTCAAGGAAGGCCAAAGCAGTTTTACGGAAACCGCATACACGACACGTGCTACAGAAGAGCCTTCTTCAACGCAGGTCAGTTTGTGGAGAGATTTGACGACGAAGGTGCAAAGAAAGGTTGGTGTCTTTACAAGGTGGGTTGTAGAGGTCCTACCACTTACAACTCTTGCGGAAACATACGTTGGTATAACGGGCTTTCCTATCCCATACAGGCAGGGCATGGCTGTATTGGCTGTTCTGAGGACAACTTCTGGGACAATGGTCCCTTCTATCAGAGGCTCACCACCATACCCGTGCCCTCTGTGGAAGCTAACGCGGACAAGGTGGGTATGGCTGTAGCCGCTGCAGCAGCGGCTGGTGCGGTTGCCCACGGTGTGCTTTCAAAAATAAGGTCAAAGCCCAACAAAAAGGAGGAATAAACCATGGCAAGAGTGGTAGTTGACCCAGTAACCAGAATTGAAGGACACTTAAGAATTGAGCTTATCGTGGACGAAAAGTCCGGAAAGGTTGTAGATGCGGTCTCTTGTGGCACCATGTGGAGG
This sequence comes from Aquificaceae bacterium, assembly GCA_025057455.1. Taxonomy (GTDB): domain Bacteria; phylum Aquificota; class Aquificia; order Aquificales; family Aquificaceae; genus Pampinifervens. The sequence goes on along the minus strand of JANWWY010000038.1, from coordinate 1,225 downwards.
GGTATAGAGCTCATCCTTAGGGGCAGGGACCCGAGGGATGCATGGGCTTTTGCCCAGAGAATATGTGGAGTGTGCACATCCATACACGCTCAGGCATCTGTCAGAGCGGTGGAAGACGCCCTTGAAATAAAGATTCCTAAAAACGCCAACTACATAAGAAACATCATGTATGGCTCGCTTCAGGTTCATGACCATGTTGTTCACTTCTACCACCTTCATGCCCTTGACTGGGTATCACCTATTGAGGCTCTGAAGGCGGACCCAGTTCAGACCGCAATCCTTCAGAACCAGCTTCTTGAGAAGTATGGTGCTATAGCGGAACTGGTGCCTGACCCCATAGGAAGAAGGGCATATCCTAAAAAATTCCCTAAGGCAACGCCGGGATACTTCAGAACCTTTCAAGAGAAGATAAAGAGAATAGTAGAGAGTGGACAGTTGGGTATTTTTGCAGCCCACTGGTGGGACCACCCAGACTACAAGCTCTTGCCACCAGAGGTGCATCTGATGGCGGTTTCCCACTACTTGACTATGTTGGACGTGCAGAGGGAATTTTTCATACCTCAAGTGGTCTTCGGTGGTAAGAATCCACACCCTCACTACATAGTGGGTGGTATGAACTGCTCCATATCTCTGGATGATATGAATGCGCCAGTGAACGCAGAAAGGCTTGCGGTAGTAGAGGACTCCATATACACCCAGGTGGAAGCTGTAAACTTCTTCTACTTGGTGGACCTTCTTGCAATAGGACATATATATGTCCAGAAGGGTCAAACCTACGGTGGTGGGCTTGCCAAAAAGAGAGTGCTGGGATACGGAGATTTCCCCGATGAGCCTTACAAAGGTATAAAGACCGGTGAATACCACAAGCAGATTCTCTATCACTGCAACGGCGTGGTGGAAAACTTTGCGGAAGGAGTGGAGAAAGCCAAGTATTATCCTCTTGTGGGTAAGGACTTTGCAGACCCTGAGGTCATTCAGGAGTTTGTGGCTCACTCGTGGTATAAGTATCCCGACGAGAAGAAGGGTCTTCATCCTTGGAACGGTATAACAGAGCCTAACTACACAGGACCGAAGGAAGGGACAAAGACCCACTGGAAGTATTTAGACGAGAAGGGTAAATACTCTTGGATCAAGGCTCCCAGATGGAGAGGAAAGCCTTGTGAAGTAGGACCACTTGCCCGCTACATAGTAACTTATACCGCAGTAAAGCAAGGACACATAAAGC
>JANWWY010000037.1 GCA_025057455.1 Aquificaceae bacterium | reverse complement strand
AGGAACTCAACCCATATTCAGTTGTCAAGATGACCAGGGGTGTTAGCCCCTAACAAACGCCTGCTTTATCATGTTAATCTATACAAGCCTATATGTCAAGCGGTTAGCAACGATGTTTAGGTCAAGAAACGGGTTTGTTTCGTGTTGGAGCAATCTAAAGGGTTTGACTTAAATAGCTTTTAACTATGGTAGCCTACACACTACTCTGGGATTACACTGTACCTTCTAATTACCTTTATGCCTAATGTAAAACTGTGTTATACTTCTATAGCTTTTAGAACTCTTTGGAGGTAACAGGTGGCAAACATCGTGATAACTCCTATGACCTTTAAACCAGTTTATGAACTGGACGCAGAGATAGTAGAACGCAAGGGCATTGGTCATCCTGATACCATATGCGACTATCTTGCGGAGAATCTCTCAAGGGAACTCTGTAGGTGGTATCTGAGAGAATACGGTGCTGTGATGCATCATAATGTAGATAAAGCACTTTTGGTGGGTGGGGTGGCAAGGGCGGAGTTTGGCGGTGGTGAGGTAATAGAACCTATTGAGATATACCTTGTGGGTAGGGCAATACTGGAGAAGGATGGTAAAAGATTAGATGCGCACGACCTTGCGGTAGAGAGTGCAAAGGACTGGCTAAAGAAACACATAAAAAATCTTGATGTAGAAAGACATGTAAGAATAAACACCAAAATAAAACCAGGAAGCAGGGACCTGGTGGAACTCTTTGAAAGGTTTCAGAAAAGGGGAGAGATTCCTCTTGCCAACGACACTTCTTTTGGTGTTGGCTATGCACCGCTTGACAGCTTAGAAAAGGCTGTTTTTGAAGCGGAAAGGTTTTTAAACTCTGAGGATATGAAAAGGGAGCACCCTGAAATAGGCGAAGACATAAAAGTTATGGGAGTACGCATAAAGGATAAGATTAGATTAACCATAGCCCTCGCTTTTGTAAGTAAGCACATAAGGGACATTGAAGAATACTTCCAGAAGAAGGAAGAAATACGAAAGAAGCTAAAGACAAACATCCAAGAGTTAATAGGTAGAGAAGTGGATGTGTTTATAAACACCGCAGACAGCAAAGAAGAAGGTTCCGTCTACATTACGGTAACCGGGACATCCTCAGAACAAGGGGATGACGGACAAGTGGGAAGAGGAAATAGGGTAAATGGTCTTATAACGCCATACAGACCTATGAGTCTCGAAGCTGCAGCAGGAAAGAACCCCATATCTCACATAGGAAAGATATACAACCGAGTGGCGAACCTCATAGCTCAGAGAGTTGTGCAAGAGATAGAAGATGTGGAGGAAGCTTACTGCTACATAGTTTCCCAAATAGGTAAGCCCATAAACCAACCACAGGTCTTAGATGTAAGCGTAAGGAGCAAGAAGGACCTGAAGGTGCTTAAGGATGCAGTCTCAAAAATAGCAGAGGAAGAACTGGAAAAGATGCCAGAAGTTTGGAAGGGTTTCGTGGAAGGTTTGTACCCGGTAGCATAAAATGTCCAAATAGATTGATAAAAATCATAAAATTTTATGAATTATCCCTAAAGATGTTAGAATTAGAGGCATGGAGTACGTAGGTATATTAATCTTTTTCCTGATAGCTTTGTTTGTAGGTCTTGCCTTTAGCCTACTTAACGACATTTTAGGGCCAAAGACAAAGGAAAAAATGGAGGGATATCCTTACGAATGCGGTGTGCCAGTATACGATTCAGAAGCCAGAGGTGTTTTCAAACAAGGATATTATCTACTGGGCATATCCCTCATCCTTTTTGATATTGAGGTTGCCTTCCTTTTCCCTTGGGTAGTGGTCTTTGAAGAAGTGGGTCTTTACGGACTCCTTGGCGCACTTCTTTTCATATTTATACTGACGCTTGGGTTAGCTTACGAGTGGAAAAAGGGTGCACTCAAGTGGCAGATGTAAACCTAAGGAATATAATATAAGGGTCATGGCTGTATTGACCTACAAAACACTGAAGGCAGAAGTTGAAGCGTCTCAAATAAATACTAGAATGAAAAAGGAGGAAGACAAAACTTTACTTGGTACTTAAAATGTAAGAGCAAGGAGGTTAAACATGGCTATGCTTAATTCTAACGGTTTTGTGCTTACTACAGTAGATGAGCTTTTAAGTTGGGGAAGACGCAATGCTCTTTGGCCTCTAACCATAGGGCTTGCTTGCTGTGCCATAGAGATGATGCATGCCGCCGCTTCAAGGTTTGACCTTGACAGGCTTGGCGTCATATTCAGAGCATCACCAAGACAGGCGGACCTTCTCATCGTAGCCGGGACGGTGGTGAATAAGGTAGCTCCTATGCTTAAGCTCCTATGGGAGCAGATGCCTGACCCCAAGTGGTGCATAACTATGGGTGGATGTGCCTCTGCGGGTGGTCCTTTCCCTACCTACTCCACCCTTCAAGGAATGGACAGGATAATACCCGTAGATGTTTACATTCCAGGTTGTCCTCCTCATCCCCAGGGTCTGCTGTATGGCATCCTGCAATTGCAAAAAAAGATAAAGGAAAAGGGTGTGAAAAAGTACGACAAAGCCTTTGAAGAGTTTAAGAAGGATATGGAACGTCAGGGGCTAATACCGAGAGAAATAACTGTGTGAGGTAGGCTATGCCTTGGATGAACAGAGTGGTAGCGGACAAGGTTAAGTTGGAGTTTAAGGATGTTGACGTAGAATTTACCAAACATACCACCAACCTACACGTAAGGCAAGAAAGGCTTATAGACCTTCTCCTATACCTACGAGATAAAGCTGGCTACAAGCTGTTTATAGACCATACATGTATAGACTTTCCCGAGAAGAAAGAGCGATTTCAAGCTGTTTACATACTACACAACCCAGAAAGCAACGAAAGAGTAATAGTAAAAACATGGGCAAAAGATGGGAAACTGCCTTCCCTTGAGAGATTGTGGCCTTGTGCCAAGTGGGCAGAAAGAGAAGCCTATGACATGTTCGGGGTTTTGTACGATGGGCACGAAAATTTAAGAAGAATGTTTATGTGGGAGGGTTATCCCTACTTTCCTCTTAGAAAGGACTTCCCCATGGAAGGCATTCCTGAAGTGGAACTCCCATCCTTGACGGAAATCTACGCAGGCAGGAAAGAGCCGCCCAGCCATGACTACGAATTCATGCACACAAGAGTGCCAACCCTCGAAGACTTAGAAAGGACAGAAAAATCAAGACTGCAAAAAAAGGCTCAGCTTGTCCTCAATTGGGGACCCTTACACCCTGGCACGCACGGCACCATCTGGTTTCTCTTTGACCTTGACGGTGAGAGGGTGGTTCAGTCTGATGTTATACTGGGTCAGCTCCACAGGGGCATGGAAAAGATAGCGGAGAATGTCTATTACTTTCAGTTTCTTCCCTACACGGACCGTATGGACTATATATCCGCCATATGCAACGAACTTTCCTATGTGACCGCAGTAGAAAAACTTCTTCAAGTGGAAGTGCCGGAGAAGGCTCGCTACATAAGGACTATGTTTGCAGAGCTACAGAGGATAAATTCTCACCTTCTATGGCTTGGAACGGGTGCCCTTGACCTTGGAGCTCTTACAGTATTCCTTTATGCTTTCAGAGAGAGAGAAAAAATAATGGACATAATAGAGGGCAATGCGGGCTTTAGGCTAACCACAGCTTTTCTTAGGATTGGGGGCTTGCACTACGACCTTGCGGAGGGCACTTTGGATGTGGTAAAGGCTTTTCTAAAGGATTTCCCTGCAAAGCTCAGAGAATACCATAGCCTTTTGACGAGAAACCGTATATGGCTAAGAAGAACCAAAGACATAGGAGTTATAACTAGAGAGGATGTTTTTAACTACGGACTTACAGGTCCTGTAGCCAGGGGTTCAGGCGTGCCTTACGACATAAGAAAGTTAGAGCCTTACGCAGCGTATGATGAGGTAGACTTTGACATTCCAGTAGGTGAGGTAGGGGATGTTTATGACCGTTATCTTGTGCGTATGGAAGAAATGGTTCAGAGCCTGAGAATAATAGAGCAATGCGTTTCAAAGCTGGAAAAACTGCCCAAGTCCGCACCCTACGTAAACAAGGAGCATCCTGCTGTGATGGCACCAAAGGAAGATGTGTTCATGGACTTAGAGGACATGGTTAAAAACTTCCGTATAGTGGTTCACGGAGAATCCGCACCACCTGGGGAGGTTTACGTTAGTGGGGAAAACCCCAGAGGAGAGCTTGGTTTTTACATATACTCTGTTGGAGGTTCTAAACCCTACAGGCTAAGGATAAGGTCTGGTGCCTTGTATAACCTGTCCATCTTTCCAAAGCTAATACAGGACGGCACCATAGCGGATGCCATAGCCTTGCTGGGAAGCCTTGACCCAGTGGTAGGAGAGACGGACAGATGATTACAGAAAAAATACTCACTTACGAAGATGTAAGCTCTCTTCCAAAAGAGGGAAGGTATGAGGTAATAAAGGGGAGGTTAATGGAGATGTCTCCAGCGGGTGGATGGCACGCTTTTGCGGTGGCAGAGATATCTTATCTTATAAGAAGCAAGCTAAGGGACAAAGGTTATGTCCTTTCTGGAGAGTTGGGGTTGGTAATAGGTAAAGAACCTCTAACTCTAAGGGCTTCTGACATAGCCTTTTACTCAAAGGACAGACTGAGGGAAATACCGCAAGGTTTTATACACGAAGCGCCGGACTTGGTGGTTGAAGTAGTAGCGGAAGAGACTTCTATGGAGTACTTTGAGGAGAAGTTAAAAGACTACATGGATTTTGGCGTCCGCAGAATCGTGTTTGTGGACTTGTTAAAAAGGATGGTGCTGTTGGTGGACGAGGAAAGAAAAATCAGCTTGCTGGACTTTAACAGTCCTGTGGAAATATACCCAGGGGTTTTTATAAACCTTGGAGAAGTGCTGGAGGGTGCGTAATGGAAATTTGGCTTTCTCTTATGATAACTCTTATCAAAATTTTGGTGGTGCTCGGTGTATTTCTGGGAGTAGGCGCATATCTTACATGGTTTGAAAGAAAGCTCGCAGGTCATATTCAGGCTCGCATGGGTCCAAAGCTTGTGGGACCTTTTGGACTGCTTCAACCTCTTGCGGACGGTATAAAGCTTCTCACAAAGGAATCTGTAATTCCCCAGAATGCGGATAAACCAGTATATTACCTTGCGGTGGTTATGGCGGTTGCTCCTGCTTTGCTTCTCTTTTCGGTCATACCCTTTGGTCCAGGCTTTACGCTTTTTGGCTACGAGATAAAACCCATAGTGGCGGATGTAAACATTGCCCTGCTTTTAGTTTTTGCCTTTGGTTCTCTTGCGGTCTATGGTACCATTTTTTCTGGCTGGGCTTCCAACTCTAAGTATGCCTTTATAGGTTCATTGAGAAAGGCTGCGGTCATAATAAGCTATGAGGTTGTTTTGGGCTTTTCTGTGCTTGGTGTAATACTGCTTGCAGGCACTATGAGCACTACGGGCATAGTCCAGGCTCAAATAGAAAAAGGGGTTTGGTTTATAGTATATCAGCCTGTGGCTTTTGTGCTCTACCTCTTTTGTATGCTTGCGGAGTCTGGAAGAGTGCCTTTTGATGTTCAGGAGGCGGAGGCGGAGCTGGTAACTGGCTACAACGTGGAATACGGCGGTATGAGGTTTGGCGTATTTCCTTTAGCTGAGTGGTATCTTAACGTGATGGCTCTTTCTGCCATTGCGGTGGTTCTTTTCTTAGGAGGCTGGTCTGGTCCACACATTTTTGGACCTCTTTCCCCCTATATATGGTTTCTTGTAAAGATGTTTGGACTTGTTTTCTTCGTCCTTTGGCTACATTGGACGCTCCCAAGGTTTCAAGCCAGGGATATAACCGAAATAGGCTGGAAGATTATGCTTCCCATTTCCATAGTTAATGTGGTGGTAACCGCGGTCGTAGCTTACATTTTATAACATGCCAGTTTTGAGCTACGAAGTTTACAAGATACTTGAGGAAGAATTGGGCAAAGAAAAGGCGGACAAGGTAGTCAAAGTTCTGGAAGAGAGCCTTTTGAAGATTGAGGAAAAGGCTAAAGAACAAAAGCCCATACTAAAAGCTGAAGTCAAGGAAGAGCTTCTGAAAGAGCTGGTTACCAAAGAAGAATTCTATGGGGAACTTAGAGTTTTAAAACTTGAGCTTGAAAAAAGGATAGACAGAGTAGAAGCGGACCTAAGCAGGAGGATAGACAGAATTGAGCTTTTGCTTAAAGTGCTTATAGGTCTTGTAGTAGTGGGGCTTACACTTTTTAATCCTGCTTTCGTGGAGCTCTTGAAAACTGTGTTTTCTTTGAGGTGAGAAAATGGCTACTATAAGCTACGAGGTCTACAAAATACTTGAAGAGAAGCCAGGCAAAGAGAAGGCGGACAAAGTAGTAAAGGTCTTAGAAGAGAGCTTTTTGAAAATTGAAGAAAAAGCAAGAGAACAAAAGCCTATACTAAAGGCTGAGGTCAAGGAAGAGCTTTTAAAAGAGCTGGTTACAAAAGAAGAACTCATGCTTGTAAAGTTAGAGATAGAAAAGAAGATAGATGATGTAAAAGCTGAACTTGAAAGGAAAATAGACAAGGTGAAAGCAGCCTTAAGCAGGAGGATAGATAAGATTGAGCTTTTGCTGAAGGTTTTGATAGGTCTTGTGGTGCTTGGGATTACCTTTTTAAATCCAGCCTTTGTTGAGCTAATTAAGATTATATTTAATCTGAAGTAAATTGAGGAGGTATAAATATGCTTAGAAGTGACAAGGTCAAGAAGGGCATGGAAAGGTCGCCACATAGAGCTCTTTTAAGAGCCTGTGGCTTGTCTGATGAAGACTTTGATAAACCTCTAATAGGAATAGCTAACTCTTACATAGACATAATTCCGGGGCATGTGCACCTGAGGGAGTTTGTTCAGCCCATAAAGGAGGAGGTTAGAAAGGCTGGGGGAGTTCCTATAGAATTTAATGTTATAGGTGTGGATGACGGCATTGCCATGGGACACTATGGCATGCACTATTCCCTTCCATCAAGAGAGTTAATTGCTGACTCTATAGAGACCGTCGTAGAAGCCCATCAGCTTGATGCCCTTATTTGCATACCCAACTGTGACAAGATAGTGCCCGGTATGCTTATGGCCGCCGCAAGGCTAAACATACCTACCATATTCATAAGCGGTGGTCCTATGCTTGCGGGGGAGGTAAACGGTAAAAAAGTTGACCTTATAAGCGTCTTTGAGGGAATAGGTCAGCTAAGAGCTGGTAAGATAACCGAGAGGGAGTTAAAAACCATAGAGGAGCACGCCTGCCCCACATGTGGAAGTTGTTCTGGCATGTTTACCGCAAACTCCATGAACTGTATAACGGAGGTCTTGGGTCTTGGACTGCCCGGCAATGGCACTGTTCCGGCGGTAGACCCACGCAGAGAGCTCTTAGCAAGACAAGCGGCTAGACAAATCATGGAACTTTTGAGGAAGGACTTAAAACCCAGAGACCTTTTAACCTTAGAAACCTTTGACAATGCCTTTGCAGTAGATATTGCTATGGGTGGCTCTTCCAACACTATACTTCATTTGCTGGCGATAGCAAGGGAAGCAGGTGTAGAGTATGACCTAAGTAGGATAAATGAAATATCAAAAAGGACACCAACCATATGCAAAATATCACCAGCCTCCCACTATCACATACAGGACCTTGACAATGTTGGGGGCATACCTGCAATACTGAAAGAGCTCATAAGAGGTGGATACCTACCCTACCCAGACAGACCAACGGTGAGCTTCAAGACCTTAAGGCAGATAGCAGAAGAAGCCCCAGGCGCAGACGGTGAAATAATCAGACGCATAGAGGAACCCTATTCAAAGGAAGGTGGCATAGCGGTGCTTTTTGGAAATCTTGCACCAGAAGGCGCAGTGGTAAAGACCGCGGGCGTAGACCCCAGCATGATGGTCTTTGAAGGTCAAGCCATATGCTTCAACTCAGAGGAAGAAGCCATAGAAGGCATCCTCGGCGGGAAGGTAAAGGCTGGCCACGTGGTGGTTATTCGCTATGAAGGTCCTAAAGGTGGACCTGGCATGAGGGAAATGCTCTCCCCAACCTCTGCCATTATGGGCATGGGCTTGGGAGACAAGGTAGCACTCATAACCGACGGAAGGTTTTCTGGCGGTACCAGGGGTGCATGCGTAGGACATATTTCACCCGAGGCAGCCTTTGGAGGTCCAATAGGCATAGTGGAAGACGGCGACAGGATTCTGATAGATATTCCCAACAGAAGAATAGAGCTTCTCATTCCCGAAGAAGAATTCCGCAGGAGGATGGAAAGTTTCAAGCCTTTGCAGAAGGAGATAAAGAGTCCATGGCTCAGAAGATACACTAAGTTTGTAACTTCCGCATCTAAGGGAGCGGTTCTGGAAGCATGATATAATTTAGGCTATGAAGCCTATCCTTGACCTTTTGCCCTTTTTGCTCTTTATTGCGGTGGTGCTTGCCAGCGTGTTGGGGGCTGATGTATTAAAGTTTATAGGAGGTGCGGTCATGGGTCTCTCTCCTCTTGTAGTATTACTTATTGCGTTAGTTATATTCCTCGCCGTTTCCATCAAGATAGTTCCCGAATACCAGAGAGCAGTTATATTTAGGCTTGGAAGGGTTATAGGTGCAAAGGGTCCTGGTCTTTTTATCCTTATTCCCATAATAGACAGAATGGTAAAGGTAGACCTGCGGACTGTTACCCTTGATGTCCCCACTCAAGACATAATTACGAGAGACAACGTATCAGTAAGCGTGGATGCGGTAGTTTATTTCAGAGTTGTAGAGCCTGTAAAAGCGATAGTTCAGGTGGAAAACTACCTTTATGCCACATCTCAGATAGCCCAAACTACTCTCAGAAGCGTCTGCGGTGCGGCGGAGCTTGATGAGCTTCTATCCGAAAGAGAAAAGCTCAACATGCAACTTCAAGAGATAATAGACAGACAAACGGATCCATGGGGTGTGAAGGTGGTGGCGGTAGAGCTAAAGAGGATTGACCTACCCGAAGAACTCCGTAGAGCAATGGCAAGACAAGCGGAGGCGGAAAGGGAAAGGAGAGCAAAGATAATAACCGCGGAGGCGGAATACCAGGCAGCACAGAAGCTGGCAGAGGCTGCTCAGATACTTGCCACTCAACCCATAGCCTTACAGCTAAGATACTTAGAGACCATACAGACAGTTTCTACAAAACCTGGCAATACGGTGATTATTCCCATACCTACAGAACTTTTCAAGGTATTTTTGGGTGAAGGTAAGATACAAAGTAAGAGTTAACAAAGGTGGACTTATATTCATAGGCATAACAGTCTTTTTGGGGATTGCTGCGGTAAACACCGCTAACAACTTATTATACCTCGTAGTTTCCTATCTCCTATCTTTTATGCTACTTTCTGGTATTTTCTCCCTTTACAACATTAGAGGACTTGATGTCCTTCTGTTGCCACCAGAGGAGGTCTATGCCAAATCGGAAACCATGCTTAGGCTAATAGTAAAGAACAAAAAAAGACTGCCGTCTTTTTTGGTAGAAATTAGGAAGGACTCCTCCAAGTGTGTGTTTCCTATTGTGAAAGAAAGGGCTGAAGACTACATAAGAGTATGCTTTGATAAAAGGGGTATGCACCAATACCTTAGGTTAGAGGTCTCTTCCTCTTTCCCCATTGGACTCTTTGAAAGATTTTACTTTCTTGATGTCCCCATCAATCTTTTAGTTTTTCCTGCAATGATTCCTTGGAAGGAAATCCCCTCACCACCGTCGGGTAGAAAAAGTGGGCAAATCTCCCACCACAGTAAGAAAGGAGGTTACGAAGAACTTGTAGGCATAAGGGAGTACGCCAATGAGCCCATTAAGCTCATACACTGGAAGCTATCCGCAAAAACGGGAAATCTTTATGTAAAGAACATGGCAGAAGATGCATCAAAAGCGATTGTGCTATCCCTGGACGACGTGGAGGGGAGTATGGAAGAGAGGATTTCTAAGATTGCGTATGCAGTAGTAAGGCTTATTTCTGAAGGGTATGCGGTAGGTTTGCGCCTACCTCACAAGATTATAGAACCTTCCACTGGCATACAGCACAAAAGAAGGCTCCTAAGAGAATTAGCCCTCTTGTAGTAAGGCTTTTGGATAAGAGCCCAGAACCTTGACCATCTGTGCCCTCTCCCTCAGAAGTTCCAGGGCTTCCTTTACGTTTTCCTCTTCCGCATGCCCTTCAAGGTCTACGAAGAAAACATAGTCCCAGAGCTTCTTTTTGGACGGTCTTGAAACTATTCTTGTTAGATTTACACCATGTTTATAAAAGCTCTCAAGAGCTCTAAACAAGGCGCCTGGCTCGTCCTTTACCGCAAATATAAGGCTTGTTTTATCCTTTCCAGTAGGTTTCATCAATCTTTTGCCTACCACAATAAACCTCGTGTAATTATTGGGGTTATCCTGTATGTTTTCCACAAGAATGTTAAGATGATAGGTGTATGCGGCAACTTCGCTGGCTATTGCACCCGCATCCTCAAGCTCCATCACCAGTTCGCAGGCTTTAGCGGTACTTTCTGTTTCTACGAGAACAGCCTCTGGAATGTTTTTCCTCAACCATTCTTTGCATTGGGCAAGGGCGTGCTTGTGAGAATATACTGTTCTTATATCCTCCAATCTATTAGCTGTAGATAGCAAGTTTAACTTAATGGGTATGACTATTTCACCCACTATGTTTAGGTCAGACTCTAAAAACATATCCAGCGTATAATTGACCACACCTTCTGTAGTATTCTCTACTGGCACTACTCCATAGTCTGCCCTTCCCAGTTCTACTTCCCTAAAGACATCCCCTATTGTACTGACTGGTAAGTAATGAGCTGAAAAGCCAAAATACTCAAGAGCAGCTTGATGGGTAAAGGTAGCCTTTGGACCTAAGTAAGCAACCTTTAACTCCTTTTCTAAGGAAAGGCAGGCGGATATTATTTCCCTGTATATATGTACTATGGCTTCTGTAGGAAACTCCTCCCCGTAAAGCTCCTTGTTTAGCTTCATCATCCTGTTTATGATTTCCCTTTCCCTTTCGGGTGCATGCACTTCGATGCCCAATTCTTTTTTTACCTCGCCCACTTTTTTAGCAAGCTTGGCTCTTTCGTTTAAAAGCCGCAGTATTTGCTCGTCAATCTTGTCTATTTCTGACCTAATGGGCTTTAAGTTTTCCATAGAACTCTAAGGAAGTGAATAAATATTTCTCAACCCGCCGTTATATGAAGATTTCACGGAACAGACTTCTTTTTCCTTCCAGTACTTTCTACGCTTTCTGTATATGTCTCTTAGATACTCCTTTAGCATAAGGCTTGGATACTTACCTCTTGCCACCTTATGAAGATGCCACCACCACTTTTGTATTGGCTGGCTCTCATCATCTTCCATGGGCTCGTCAGACCCATCTAAAAGCTCTATAAACCTGTGCACATTTTGAAAGAGTTTTCTGTCTGCCTTTTTCACGTAAACACTTTCTTCAAGGCCTTCCTGATGCACCTTCTCCCTTAACTTTATGATGAGGTCAGGATAACCCACCCCGTAATTTAGGAGAAGCTCAACTTCAGCAAAGTATACATAATCTGTATCAAGTTTCCTTTCAACATCACCCATAATAGGTAAATTATATACCATGAGAAAAATCATCGTGGTTGGAAGTGGAATAATAGGTCTTAGCTGTGCCCTTCTCTTGGCCATGGACGGTAATAAGGTTCAAGTAATCACAAGAGACCCCCATGAAGCGACCTCCTGGGTGGCTGGTGGTATGTTGGCACCCTTCTCCGAGGGGCTTGAGGGTGAGCTTTTTGAGTTTTCTTATCAGAGTCTGAAAGCATACCCAGAGTTTATAAGGCTTTTAAAGGAGGTCTCAGGGCAGAGAGTGGACTTTTGGCAGGGAGGCATATACAGAGTGGTGCTCAAGGGTGAAGAGAACCTGCTAAAGTTAGCGGAAAAGTATAAGGAAAAAGGGTACAAGGTGGAGGTAATACATGGCCACGATGGGCTGTCTGAAGAGGTGGCTTTTCTCGTGCATTACTTGGAAGAAGCTTGGGTGGATGCTGAGACGCTCATGCATGCTCT
>JANWWY010000036.1 GCA_025057455.1 Aquificaceae bacterium | reverse complement strand
GTGTCCTATGGTTCCCACGTTCACGTGCTCCTTTTCCCTTACAAACTTCTCCTTTGCCATCGCTTTACCTCCTTATTAAGCCCAGGACCGGACTTGAACCGGCGACCTCACCCTTACCAAGGGTGTGCTCTGCCTACTGAGCTACCTGGGCAAGTTAAAATAGTTCAAAGCGGGCGATGGGACTCGAACCCACGACCTGCTGCTTGGAAGGCAGCTGCTCTACCACTGAGCTACGCCCGCAATGGTGGAGGGGGCAGGATTCGAACCTGCGTAGGGCGGAGCCCGGGGGATTTACAGTCCCCTGCCTTTGACCGCTCGGCCACCCCTCCTAAAACCTCAAAGCTGGCGGTGGGGGTCGAACCCACGCCCGCGGGATTACAAATCCCGCGCTCTGCCACTGAGCTACGCCAGCTTAGCAGGGCAATAGTATAACATAACACGGAAAAAGCTTTTAGTCAACAAAATAGGCACGGGCGGACTCGAACCGCCGACCTCCTCCTTGTAAGGGAGGCGCTCTGCCAACTGAGCTACGCGCCTTGAATTTTTATAATATACCATAAATCTATCTTCCAGTCTATAATTTATTCTGAAGACCCATGGTAACCACGGAGAGGCTTTATTATTCTTTGAAGGATTACCTTAGGGAAAGGTATGGAAGGCGTGTGCAAAAAATTACGGTGGCACTACCCTTTACCTGTCCCAACATAGATGGCACAAAGGCAAAGGGTGGATGCACTTACTGTTTTTCTGGTACAAGACCCGCTCATTTAGAGCCTTACGTGCCATTAAAGGAACAGATAGAAGAGGGTATAAAAAGGGCAAAAAGACGCTACGGCGAGAAGCTTTTCTTTTTTGTCTACTATCAGTCCTATTCCAACACTTATGGAGATTATTCCTATTTAAAGTCTATCTACGATACAGTCTTGGAGTTTGATGAAGTAGTAGGCATAGATGTGGGCACAAGACCAGATTGTGCTCCAGAGTGGGTTTTAGACCTTCTTGAAGGTTACGCAAATAATGGTCTTGAAGTTTGGGTAGAGTATGGGCTCCAAAGTGCAAACTTTAAGACCCTGAGGCTTATAAACAGGGCGCACGGCGTTTCTGATTTTGTAGACGCGGTCCTGAGAACAAAAAGAAGAAATCTAAAGGTGTGTGCCCATATAATTCTCGGACTTCCCTACGAAGACAGAGAGGACATGCTGGAAACTGGAAAGCTTCTGGCAAGCCTTCCCATAGACGGCGTTAAGATTCATCCCTTGCATGTGATAAGGAATACTAAAATGGCGGAGCAGTACCTCAGGGGTGAGTTTGAGGTGCTAAGCCTGCAGGAATATGCAAGGAGGGCTGTGGACATACTGGAAATACTCCCACAGAATGTGGTGGTGCATAGGCTCACGGGTGAGGTGGAACCCGACAGGCTCATAGCACCAGACTACTGCACCTATGCCAAAAAGCAAAAAGTGATAAACGCCATATTGGAAGAGCTAAAGGCTCGCGGAAGTTATCAAGGCTGTAAAAGTGCCTTCAACCGATGAAAAAACATCACTGGGCTTTAGTATCTCTTCTTGTTAACCTACTTCAGGCTTTTCTGAAGTTTGTGGCAGGACTCTTGACGGGCAGTTTGTCCATGATAGGTGAAGCGGTGCACTCACTTTCTGACTCTTTTGCCTCTGTGGTTGCCTTTGTCACCATAAAACTTTCAGACAAGAAAACAAGAAGGTTTCCCTACGGACTTTATAGGCTGGAAAATTTGGGCTCTATCATAATAGCCTTTTTCCTCCTCATGACCGCTTACGAGATGGTCAGAAGAGCTTTAAGCGGTGAAGTTTTGGTAAAGGAAGAATATCTGGGTGTTGGTCTTGGAGTGGTTGTTTTCTCGCTGTTTAGCTCCCTGAGTTTGTCCTTTTTTGAAAGAAGGGCAGGTAAAAGACTAAACTCACCCACACTCGTAGCGGACTCCTATCACACCCTTACAGATGCTGTAGGCTCTTCCCTCGTGCTTCTTAGCCTTTTGAGTGTGTACTTTGGCTATCAGTTGGACAGATACTTTGCACTTGGGGTTGCAGTCATCATAAGCTATACCGCACTTAACATACTCTGGAGGGAGGTGTCTGTACTCTTGGACGTATCCGTGGATGAAAAGACGCTTGAAAGGGTAAGGCAAGTGCTCCTCTCCTTTCCAGAGGTGAAGGAAATAAAGGGACTTTTCATGAGAAGCTCTGGTGGTAAGCTTTTTGCAGACCTTATATTGGTCGTAGAGGGAAGAGACTTTGTGAGAATACACAAGCTTGTGGACGAAATAGAGGAGAAACTAAAGGAAGAGCTAAAGGAACTGGATATGGTTTTTATACACTACGAGCCAACGTGCGGAAACGGTTACAGAATAGGCGTGCTTGTAGATGAAAAAGGGAATGTAAGCAAAAGGTTTGAGTCCGCAAGGGAACTTTTGATATTTGGCGACTCACCGGAAAGACTTGTAAGCATTCCAGAGAGCGAAGAAGCCCTTTCTGAACTCATAAGAGACAAGGGGGTTTTTGTGGTTGTGTGCGGTCATCATCCCTTTTCTTCTGTGGCAAAGGGGATACTTAGCCAGGGGAGTGTCTTCGTATGGGAAACGGAAGAGAAAAACCCTTACAAAGCCTTGAAGGAGGTGGTTTATAATCTTTGCAATGTCCAAGATTCTGATAAAAAGGGCGAGGCTTATAGACCCCTCTCAAAACCTTGATAAGTTGGGGGATGTGCTCATAGAGAAAGGTCGCATAAAAGCTATAGGTGATGACCTTTTCGAGCTTGAAGCTTATGTAATAGAGGCAAAGGGTATTGTAGCCTGCCCCTCTTTTGTAGACCTTCATGTTCATTTTAGAGACCCTGGACAGGAATACAAGGAAGACTTAGAGAGCGGAATGAGGTGTGCGGTGGCGGGTGGATACACAACTGTGGTTTGCATGCCCAACACAAACCCACCCATAGACTCACCGGAGGTGGCTCAGTATATCATTAGAAAGGCTGAGGATATAGGGATATGCAGAGTTTTACCTACCGGGGCTATAACAAAGGGGAGAAAGGGCAAGGAGCTTGTAGACTTCTATTCCCTAAAGAAAGCTGGCTGTGTTGCCTTTACCGACGATGGTTCACCTCTTATGGATTCCAAGCTAATGCAAAGAGCTTTGGAGCTTACCGCACAAGTAGGCTCTCTTGTGATGAACCACTGCGAAGATGACAGGCTTGCCTACGGACACATAAACGAGGGTTATGTTAGCTCATTGATAGGTCTTTCTTCAAGACATGTCTCCGCAGAGGATGTGCTAATAGCAAGAGATTGTATACTGGCTTACTACACAGGAGGGCATGTGCACCTTCAACACATAAGCAGTAGGCTTGCTGTGGACATAATAAGATTTTTCAAGGACAAAGGAGCAAGGGTCACCTGTGAGGTAAATCCTTACCATCTTCTTTTTACGGAAGAGGAAGTCTTAAACTCTTACGCCAATGCAAAAGTAAACCCACCTCTGAGAAGGGAAGAAGACAGAAAGGCACTTCTTGAAGCTCTCAGAGACGGAACCATAGACTGCGTGGCTACAGACCATGCACCTCACGCGGTATGGGAAAAAGGCTCTCTCCAAGGGGCTATGCCCGGTATGATAGGTCTTCAGACAGCTCTACCTATGATGCTACAGCTGGTAAGGGATGGCATTATAAGCCTATCCCATATGGTAGGGCTTATGTCTTGCAAGCCTGCAAGGATATTGGGCTTAGAAGATTGTGGAAGCCTCAAGGAGGGCTACAAGGCAAACCTCGTGCTCTTTGACACGGAAAGAGAGTGGACTTTAAGTGAAGAGACCAACTTCTCTAAGTCAAAGAACACGCCTCTCTGGAATAAGCCTCTAAAGGGCAAGGTGGTCTATACAATCTTTGAGGGTAGGATAGTCTACAAGGATGTTTGAAAGGGTTGCGGTTATAGGTGTAGGCTTTATGGGAGGTTCCTTTGCTCTTGCATGCAAAGAGGCTATAAACTGTCAGGTCTTTGGCGTAGATATAAACCCAGAAGCCATAAAAAAGGGCAAGGACTTAGGCGTAATAGATGAGGGGTCCACCAACCTAGAAAACATAAGAGAATTTGACCCACAGCTTCTTGTGTTGGCAACCCCAGTAAGAACCTTTATACCCATATCTCAGAGTTTAAGACACGTGCTAAGCCCAGACTGCATAGTGTCAGACCTTGGTTCCGTCAAGGGTAAACTTGTGTACAGAATGGAAGAAATACTCGGTGAAAGGTTTGTTGGTGGGCATCCTATAGCTGGCACAGAGAAGGCTGGTGTAGAAAATGCCATAAAAGACCTCTTCAAAGATAAGAGGTTTATAATCACACCCACTCAGAGGACAGACCTACTTGCAAAGGAGAAGGTAAGTAGCTTATGGAAAGGCTTGGGCTCCTTGGTGGAAGAGATGGACCCGTACCTGCATGATTTTGTGTTTGGAGCTGTATCACACCTCCCCCATGCCATAGCCTTTGCCCTCATAGATACCATACAAAAACTCAGCAAAGAAATAGACCTTTTTAGATACTCTGGTGCTGGCTTTAGAGATTTTACGCGCATAGCCGCTTCAGACCCAATAATGTGGAGGGACATTTTCTTGGAGAATACCCAAGAGGTTATAAAGGGGATAGATGCCTTCATAGAATCTCTTTTATTGCTCAAAAATCTGATAGAAAAGGGGGATGAAAAAGCCCTGCAGGAGTATCTTGCCTTTGCAAGCAACAAAAGAAAGAACATAAATCAGTAGCCCTTAATATTTTCTTAATAATCCGTCCCTATAATTTTGTAGCCATGTATTCCCGTAGGGAGTTTTTGAGAATAAGTGGTGCTTCCATTTTTCTTCTGTATCTCAATAGACTTTCCTTTGCACAGGATACTGAAGAAGTTTTCCCTCAGGGTATAGCCAGCGGAGACCCTACATTGACAGGAGCCATACTTTGGACGAGAGTAAATCCTACCGTCCATAAGAGGATGCATAAGGACCTCCTTGTGCAAATATCAGAAGAACCAGAATTTAAAAAGTCTATTACCAAAAGGATACCAGCAAAAGCCATAAATGAATGGACGGATTTTACCGTAAGGGTGAGTCTATACCGCAGATTAGAACCTGGAAAAACTTACTACTATAGATTCCTGTATGCGGATGTGCCTTCAATGGTGGGAAGGTTTAAAACTTTGCCAGAGAACCCGCAGGAAATTTCCATAGGATTCGTAGTTTGTCAAAACTACTCAGATGGCTATTACACCGCTTACAGATACCTAGCACAAGAAGATTTACAGCTTGTAGTTCACCTTGGAGACTTTATATA
Organism: Aquificaceae bacterium; assembly: GCA_025057455.1. Lineage (GTDB taxonomy): Bacteria > Aquificota > Aquificia > Aquificales > Aquificaceae > Pampinifervens. The sequence goes on along the minus strand of JANWWY010000036.1, from coordinate 7,308 downwards.
CGAAAAGATATACGGACCACCCCGCGTGCCGGGAAGGGATTTGAGCTTGCCCTCAGGTGAAAGGGTATGCGTAAACTTGGAAGACTACAGACACCTCTATAGGACGTACCTCTCTGACCCTGACCTTAGACTCGCAAGAGCCATGCATCCTTTTGTAAATACGTGGGATGACCACGAGTTTATAAACGATTATTACTACGACTACCAAAGGAAAGTTTGGGACTACTTTTTGGAGGGGCATCCCGTCGGAAAGGATAGAAAAAGAATACTTTCACTGAGGCAAGAAGCTATCAGAGCATGGCTTGAATACATCCCGGCTTGGGTAAAAGTGGACATAAAAAACAAAGACCCTCTCAAGTGGATAACCATATACAGAGACTTTAAGCTGGGGAATCTTGCTCATCTTGTTGTTTTAGATGAGCGTTCTTACAGAGATAGACCGCCATGCGAGGGTAGGTTCGGTGTAGAAGGTTGTCCACAGCAGAAAAACACCAGTATGTTGGGAGGAGAACAGCTTGACTGGTTTATGGAAAAGCTCGAAGAAGGAAACTACAGATGGAAGTTAATAGCCAACAGCGTTCAGTTTTCTAAGTCTCAGACAGACGGAAGGTTTGGGTCTTTGGATGCCTGGGATGGCTACAGCGGTGAAAGAGAGAAAATATTGGACTTTCTCAGAAGCAAAGGCAGAAAAAACCTTATAATGCTGACGGGAGACAGACATGCCAGCATGGTGGCTGAAATACCAAACAGCTACGAAAGACCCACTGAGGTGCTGGGTGCGGAATTTATAACGCCCGCCCTTTCTTCCATAAACGCCATAGAGGGTGGCTGGTGGAAGAAAAACTGGCCTCAGTACAAATCTCTAGAAAACTTTCAAAGGGCTGAAATGTCTCAAAACCCATGGATAAAACACATAAACTCTGTAGACTGCTGGGGCTACAGCGTGCTAAACTTAAGTAAAGAAAGAGCTGAGTGCACAATATATTCGGTTAACAAATACAGAAAGGACGGAAAAAAGTCTATAGATGCAAGATTTGTGTACAGGGATGGAGTTTTAGAAAAGGCTTAGACACTTTTGCTACCGCACAGGTATTTGACGCCTTTTTCTGTCCTTGCCCAGTGTTTTGTTCCAGCCTTGACCTCTAAAAGGTCTCCCTCCTTAAGGTTGTACACGCCCTCCTCTGTGCCTATGGTTATCTCACCTTCCAACACAAGACGCACCTCATCCTCCGAATGGGTGTGCCAAGAGTAGTAGGTACCTGGAGGGTCTTCCCACAAGTAAATCCTACTGTAGCCTAAGTCCTTGAGCTTTTTTTTAGCTTCCTCAAAGGTCATGATTATAGTATAGAACAATCACAAAAGACTGGCATTGCCTTCTAACGGCACTATATAGTTACATCCCTCCCACTCAACACCAACATAACCACCAGCTCCTGCCCTACTTGCTCGTCTTTAAAACTAATCATTCAACCTATCAATAATTTTTGGCTTTTTTGTACTCTATCCCTAGATGTTCAGGACAGTGGACTACAGAAAGCTATTCAAATGGAAAAGTTTATCCGAAATCTGAATAGTGAGCGGTATAAGTGCCTTCAGGGTAAGGCACGGGGCTTACTGAGTAGAGTTTTAAAAGGAACTTCAGTCATAGTCCCTAAACCCGAGGTATGGAACAAATGTCCATGCTGAAGGATACTCTGTAGTTATATGGTATTTGTTTTCTTTTGGCTTTTTCTTGTAGGTTGGCATTGCCCCACAGCTCTATCTTTGAACATTAAGGCTTTTAAGGTGCGGATTCTTTATGCTTTTCTACTGCAAATACCAAAAAATTCCATCTTCCTGTAGAAAATCTACCGCCTGCTCTGGCACTTCTATTCCCCTTGGGTATATAAAGGGTTTATCTTCTGTATCCAAATACGTCTGGACTACTTCCCACAGAGCTTCTATCTCGTCGCTCCTTATAAAAAGGGATTGGTCTCCTTCTATCACATCAAGAAGCAACACTTCGTAAGCTTCTTCAAACTCAGAGGGGAAGGTGTACTCCATGGAGGTTTCTACTGGACATGCAATAAAGCCTCCAGTGGGAGGTCTTAGTTCAAAGGTTATTGTAAGCTTGCTCTGTGGTGCCATCTGAAAGGTTATACGATTTTGATGGGGTTTACAGTCCAGAAGCCTTACAAAGCTCTGAGGGATTTCTTTAAAGACTACAGTTACCTGAGTGAGCTTTTTTTTCAAAGCCTTCCCCGTCATTAGGTAGAAAGGTACTCCGTACCAGCGAAAGTTTTCCACCATTACCTTGGCACACACGAAAGTTTCGGTGTTTGAATACTGAGTGCCTACATCCTCCAGATAACCTTCGTACTGCCCCTTCTTAAGCTTTTCTATGCGTGTGCTTCTTAGCACTTTTACCTTCTCGTCTCTTATGAACTTTTCTGAAAAGTAGGCGGGTGGCTCCATAGCCGTAAAGGCAAGCATCTGAAGCATGTGATTTTGGAGCATGTCCCTTATAGCACCAACCTTGTTGTAGAATTCACCCCTGCCTTCCACATTTACGCTTTCAAGGGCAAGAATTTGCACATGGTCTATAAAGTTTCTATTCCATATGCCTTCAAAAATGGTGTTTGAAAATCTCAGAGAAAATATGTTTTGAACTGTATCTTTGCCTAAAAAATGGTCAATGCGGTATATTTCTTCTTCTATAAAGTATCTATGTAGCAAGTCGTTGAGCTTCTTGGCGGATTTTAAGTCAAAACCAAAGGGTTTTTCTATAACTATCTTCCTTGGGTTTGGATGGTTCCTCAGAAGTCTTCCAAGGTTTCTAATGGTGTCCTCGTAAAGATAGGGGCTTATGGATAGAAAGAAGATAAGCTCCTGTCCCTTTAGTTGGCTTATAAGCTTTTCAAGCTCCGAGTAGTATTTCCATTCCTTTACATCAAAAGGAATAAAGTTACACAGCTTACCAAGTCCTCTATCCAGCTGACAAACTACCTGCTCCCAGTCTTCCCTTTTGCTTCTTGCCAAAGAATAAACCTTATCCAAGCCCTGTAGGTATCCTTTTGAATAGAGCCTAGAAAGAGACGGGAAAAGCTTTTTTTTGGCAAGGTCGCCAGTGCCACCGAAGATAAACAGGGAAAAGGATTTATTTGCCATCTTGTTTTATAATGTCTACTATGATTTCCCTTACGCTATCCACTGAAGGAATACACTTCATATCGTGGGGTGTTCCTCCCGTGCCCACAAGCACCAAAGTGCCATAATTAAGAAGCCTCCCAACAACACTCTGTCTTACATGCACGCTTTCTCCCTTACTAAGGAGTATTTCATGCGTATTCTTGGCAATTATTCCGCTCACCTGTCCTACTCTATCCTTTTTAACATAAAACCAATTGCTTCTGTAGCTTAGGTATAAAAGAATGTTTGCAAACAGGAAAGTAACAAGAGTTAGCAGGGGAGAGACGAAGAAAAGAGGGATGTATACTATAAGCAGTACCAAGTTTGCTATTACCATACTCCACGCCAAGCATATCCAATGTTGTTTGCCCTTATACAGAAATTTTTCCATCCTATTCCCTCTTTACTTCGTGCCTTCCAAACTCGTATCTCAGACCTGCCAGAAGTCTGTCTCTAAAAGACTTTTCCTGCCTTGACCTAAAGCGTGCAAAGAGAGCCTCAGCTATGGTGGGAACTGGAACCGCCCTCTTTATGGCTTCTTCCACAGTCCAACGCCCCTCGCCCGTGTCCTCCACATAAGGCTTGAGAGCTTCCAAGTTGCCAAAGTCCTCAAAAACCCTCTGGGTAAGCTCCATAAGCCAGCTCCTTATTACACTGCCAGTGTTGTATATTCTTGCAACCTCCTTAAGGTCATACCCAAAACCACTCTCTTTGAGAAGTTCAAAACCCTCACCTATAGCCTGCATAAAGGCATACTCTATACCGTTGTGCACCATTTTTGCAAAGTGCCCTGCACCAGAAGGTCCCAAATAGGCATAACCCACGCCCTCGTAAGAAAGGTCCCTTAGTATATGCTCCACCCTCTCAAAAGCTGACCTTTCACCACCCACCATAAGACAATATCCCAACTCCTCCCCATAAACACCACCGCTTACACCTACATCAAGAAAGAAGACATTCAGACCCTTTAGATACTCAGCTCTTCTCTGAGATTCCTTGTAGTAGCTGTTGCCACCGTCTATTAGAATGTCCCCCGGTATTAGGTAAGGTTTCAAGCTCTGTATGGCATCATCTACCGCATGATGAGGAACCATGAGCCATATAACCTTTTCCTCTTCACCGTGCAAGAGCTTTAGATCTTCAATGACCTGTATGAAAGCCCTTGAACTTTCCCTTGCTTGCGGGTTTGCGTCGTAGCCTATCACTGTATGACCTTTCCTGGCAAGTCTTTTTGACATACCAAGGCCCATCCTCCCCAAGCCTATCATGTATAGCTTCATAATAACCTAATTTTATCCGTAGCTAAAAAGCAGGTCAAGTATGCCTGCTTCTATTTGAATTTCCCATTCCTTGTAGTTTTCTTCCTTGTTAACTATAACAAGATAGCCCTCTCTTTCAAAGTAAAGTATCAGTTTAGCCAAGTTTGCAAGCCCGCAGATTTTGGCACTTCTAAGGTTGGCTATTTTATACCTAGGTTGTGGGTTGTCCGCCTCCTTGTAAAGGCTCAAAAGTTCATCCTTAAGGTTGTAGTGTAGGGTCTCAAAGTCGCACACTGAGAACCTCCTTAATGACTTCAGAATCTTTGAAGGGATATCTTACACCCTTTATCTCTTGATAATCCTCGTGTCCCTTGCCCGCCACTACTACAATATCCCCCTCTTTTGCCATGTCTATGGCTAACTCAATAGCCCTTTTTCTGTCTAGCTCTACAATAACTCTGTCTTTTCTCTCTATGCCTTGAAGGATGTCTTCTATGATTTGAATAGGTTCTTCAAACCTTGGATTGTCAGAAGTGAGTATTACGAGGTCTGCGACCTTTTCCGCTACCTTACCCATGAGCGGTCTTTTGGTTCTGTCCCTGTTTCCACCTGCGCCAAAAACCACAATAAGTCCGTTTTTTGCCAGATTCTTTGCGGTCTGTAAGACTTTTTCAAGAGCGTCGGGCGTGTGGGCGTAATCCACTACCACCATAAAGTCTTTTCCTCCGTAGGTTTCAAACCTGCCAGGGACATAGAGATTTTTGATGGCTTCCTGTATTGTATCCGAGGATATTCCAAAGAGAAACCCCACAAGTATGCCAAGAGAAAGATTGTACGCTTGAAAGCTACCCCTTAGGTTTGAGTAAAAGTCATAACTTTTCCCCTCGTAGCTTACCTTTAGCCTCGTGCCTTCAAAGCCTGTGGAAAAGTCTAAAATCTTTAGGTCTCCATCTTTGCCGTAGGTTTTTATGTTTCCCTTTGCCATGCTCAAAAGCTTTTTGCCCCACTCGTCGTCAGAGTTTATAAGGGCATAGCTGTATTCATAGTCGGTAAAAAGAGTAGCCTTAGCCCTAAAGTAGTTCTCCATAGAGCCATGATAGTCAAGATGGTCTTGGCTCAGGTTTGTAAAGGCTACCATGTAAAACTGCGTCCCCCATACCCTTTCTTGATGTAGTGCATGAGAAGAGACTTCGCACACAACCGCCTTAGCCCCTTCGTCCTCCATGGCCTTAAGAGTAGAGTGCCACTTTGTAGGGTCTGGTGTGGTTCTTCCCTCGTATTCGTAGACCTTTTCCCCAAGGCGGTAGTATATAGTGCCTATGAGTCCAGTTTTTATACCAGCTTTGTTTAGTATGGCTTCCACTATGTGCGTGCTTGTGGTTTTTCCGTTTGTGCCAGTTATGCCTATGACTTTTAACCTCTTTGAAGGCTCACCGTAAAATATGCTTGAGAGAAAACCTAATACCTTTCTCGTGCTGTCCACCTTTACTATGCGTTCATCCTTTAGACCTACATCCTTTTCTACGAAGACCCACTTGGCACCCTTTTGAAGGGCATCCAGGACAAAATTGTGGCCGTCAACCTGCGTACCTTCTACGGCTACAAATACATATCCAGGCTTAACCTCTCTTGAATCAGCAGTTATGCCTTGGACACCCTCTATAAATGCCTTCAGGTCCATTGGGTGTTCACTTCTCTATTATGGTTTCCTCTACCTTTATACCAAAATGTCTACCAGCTTCTTCTATATAACCGAGGACTTCATCCCCTTCCTTTAATTCAGCCACAGATATGGGCGTGCCATCTGGTCTTGTAAGTCTTATAGTTTCTGCGTTTTGAAGCACGGCACTCACCTTTTTGTTCTCGTATTTACCCTCTACCAAAAGCATGGGTCTTCTTTCTACCTTTGCCCTTCCCACATAGACTAACCTTCCTTTACCCTGATAGTCGTAAACCATCACAGGGTCTCCAGCGGAGAGCTCACAGAGATATTTGGTTTTATTTTCAGGAAGCCTAATGTACATATGAACAGCACCTGCATTCACCCTGAAGGGTCTTGAGGCTACATAGGGGTTTTCTTCAGTTTCCGCATGCACCAAAAACATACCACCAGAAGAATTTCCCACAAGCATACCCTCCCCACGGTTTAGCATGGAGGTAGTGTCCACACAGACCCTGTCTCCGAGCCCAAGGGGCAGGATTTTTGTAATCTTGACCACTACTAAACTTAGCCTTTCACCTTCTTCCTCAATAGCTTTTCCTACCCTTTTTATGGTATCTATGTCCTTGGTTTTAAGAACTATACCCTTTACTCCCTTTTCCAGGACTTTTATGGCTAACTTTGCCTCCTCTTCATTTTTTACCACAGCGTAGAGCTCTTCCCTTTGAGCTATTAAATTCTCCAAGGGTATTACATTCCAGTCGGTGGTCTCCACTATGACCTTTACACGGGAAGGATACTTTGCGGCTCTTTCCTCATCTTCCTTTCCTGAGATAAGCACGTAGACATAGTCTTCACCTTCCTTTAGGTCTCCTCCGTCCTTTGAAGCTACCCTAACCCTTCCCAAGGACTTTACTTCTTGAACCTTAGAGGAATCAGATAGCACTATAACGCTTGCACCAGACTCCAAGGCTGTAGTTATGAGTTTTTTATCAAAGTCTTCAGCCCAATACCAAAAGTCCTTCATGGAAACATTATAACCTTTCCCCTATGCCAAGTGAAGAATAAAAATCATAGCAACTATACGCCTTTCTATGTTATTTTCCAATAACATCCAGAAAAACCCAATCATCCCAAGCAGTAGAAACATCTACAAAAAGCCCTCCCTCTGGCTACTTTGACCTTTACAGAATAGACACAGCTTTAAAATGGTGCTAACCG
>JANWWY010000035.1 GCA_025057455.1 Aquificaceae bacterium | reverse complement strand
ATGTTAGAAGTTTCATTTTATACCTCCTGACATGGGGTTTGGTATTATGATAATACCGACCCTATGGAAGACTTTTTGCAACAGGCTTATTCACGCTCTGAATTTCTCAGACAACATATGAAGTTATGTTTTGTGCTATAAAATAGCTACTTAAGGAGTGACTTGTGGAGCTGATTAGAAAAATTTGGAACTGCCGCTTTGAAGCGGTGGTTGAGGGCTTTGGAATAAGATATTCTTTTGGCTTTCATATACTATGAGGAATTTTATAATACCCGCAATAGACCTAAAAGAGGGTAAGGTGGTAAGGCTTTTCAAAGGCGACTTTGAAAAGGCAAAAGTATATTCTAAGTCTCCAGAAGACATGGCAAAGTTCTTTAACGACTTAGGCTTCCGTAGGCTCCATGTGGTAGATCTGGATGGAAGCCTTGAGGGGCTACCAATAAACTTACCTTCTGTAAGACTTATAAGAAGGGTTTTCTCCGGCACCCTTCAGCTGGGTGGTGGTATAAGAAGCCTGAAGAGTTGTCAGGTGCTGGCAGAAGAAGGTGTGGACCTTTTTGTGGTGGGCACGCTCGCCCTAAAAGAACCTCACACTTTTGAAAAGATGCTTGAGTCCTTCCCCCATAGGGTTATCCTTGCAGTGGACGCGAAAGGTGGTAGGGTGGCGGTAGGTGGATGGCAGGAAGAGAGCTCTCTAAAGCCTCAGGAGCTTGCTCTTCTTTACGAAAGAAAACCTCTGTGGGGATACCTTTACACCAACATAGACAGAGACGGAACACTACAAGGTGTGGACACTGAACCTTACAGAGAGTTCAAAAGGTCTACAGAAAAGCCTCTTCTTGCTTCTGGTGGTGTGGCAAGCCTTGAAGACCTAAAAAAACTTCTTGGTCTAGTGGAAGGTGTAGTTGTTGGAAAGGCAATATACGAGGGCAAAATAAACTTAAGGGAGCTGATATAATTGCTCCATGACCGGCGTGGTGCTCCTGAGCATGGGAGGTCCTGACAGTTTAGAAGCCATACAGCCCTTTTTATACAACCTTTTCTCGGACCATGATATAGTAAGGTTTCCCAGAGCTCTTCAAAAGCCTCTCGCCTGGCTCATCTCAAGGCTAAGGGCAAAGAAGACGAGGCATTACTACCAAATCATGGGGGGTAAGTCTCCTCAGAGAGAACAGACAGAGGCTCAGGCTCGGGCTCTTCAGAAAGCTCTGGGGGAAGGCTTTGTGGTGGTGGTTGCCCTGCGATACTGGCATCCTATGACGGAGGAGGCTCTCCAGAAACTCTCTATGTATTCCCCGAAAAGAATTGTCCTTTTACCTCTATATCCTCAATACAGTAGAACTACGACCGGCTCCTCCCTTAACGAGTTTGACAGGGTTTTTAGAAGGTTTTTTTCAAGAGGCACCCACTTTAACCTCACCACCCTAAGGGGTCAGGAAAAGCCTTACTTTTACCCTGCCTCTTTGCCCCTCCACAGGGTCAATTGCTACCATAACTACCCTACCTACATAAGGGCAATGGTAGAAAACATAAGAGAACACTTGCCAGACCCAAAAGGATACTTTTTCCTCTTTACCGCCCACAGCCTCCCCCTGAGCATCATAAGAGAGGGTGACCCTTACAAAATACAGACGGAGGAAACGGTAAAGCTCATTATGGAGCACTTTCCGGGTGTTGACCATGCCCTCGGTTATCAAAGCAAGGTAGGACCCACCAAGTGGCTTGAACCCTTTACGCAGGACCTTTTGGAGGAACTGATAAACTCTGGCGTAAAGAGGGTGGCAGTAATACCTATTTCCTTTACCTGTGAACACTCGGAGACCCTCTACGAGCTTGACTACCTTTATGGCTCCATTGCCAGAGAAAAGGGGGTGGATTTTGTAAGAATCCCCACCCTTAAAACCCATCCCACCTACATAGAAGCCCTTAAGGAGCTCGTCCTTCAAACCATCTCAAGCTGTGAAAATATAAAGGGTATCTCGTAATCCGCAGATTCCTTTGAGTCCGAAGCGTGCACTGCGTTTCTGCCCTTGTCCGTGCCAAAAAGGGCTCTCAAAGAACTGGGTGCTACCCTTCTCGCCTCTTCGCTGTCGGTAGGTCCGATTATCTCTCTTACCCTTCTTATCGCATCCTCGCCTTCCAACACCATGGCAACCACTGGGCCAGAGACCATAAACTCCACCAACTCACTAAAGAAAGACCTCTCTCTGTGCACCGCGTAGAACTCCTCCGCCTGCTCTCTTGTGAACTCAAAGAGCTTTAGAGCCCTCAGACGGAAGCCTTCAGATAGAAACCTGTCAATTATCTTTCCCGTCGCACCCTTCTCAAAGGCGTCTGGTTTTACCACTACCAGAGTTCTTTCCATCTTACACCTCCTCTATTCTCCTTCAAAGGATTGAAGTTCTTCCATAAGGGCTTTCAATTGATGCATCACCGCACCGAGCAGGTTTTCTACAGAAGAGGTCCAATAGGCTTCGTTAAACACCAACTCCTTCTGCGGACCCTCTTCATCACCTTCAATATAGGTTATAACTACCTTTGGGTAGTCAACACCGTCCCTATCAGGCAGGAAAAGTTCCAGGTCAAACTCAGGCGGTATCGCCATGGACTTTAGTCTTCTTGAAAGTTCCTCAAACTTCTGCGCAGGATATTCCATTTCAAGTCTTCAGAAGGGTTTCCAAACCCCTTTTCACCGAGGCGTCCAGCACGAGGCTTGAAGTTTTCAGTAAGAAGCCACCTATGAGTTCAGGGTCTTCTACCACCTCAAACTCGTAGTCCTTACCGGTAAGATTTCTTGTAACCGCCTTTATCCTCTCAATTTCCTTCTCGTCCACCTTTCTTGCCAGCACCAGTAGAGCTTTACTGACTTTGAGGAGCTTTTCTACTTCGTAATCGTAGACCCTTTTTATCTCGCCAAGAAGGGGCACCGCATTTATCTCAAGTATGTAGTCAAACACCTCATCCAGCCCCTCAACCGCTCCAAAACCTTCTCTGAGTTTCCTAAGAAAGCCCAGCTTCTTTTCTCTGGGTATGGTGGGGTTTAGCATAAAGCCTCTAAAAGTCTTCTCAAATCTGTAAAGTCTGTATATGAAATGGAGGAGCTCCGAGGTTTTCCTAAGTTCGCCCTTCTCCTTTGGAGTTTTCTCGAGGAATATCTTTGCTACCTTTCTTACCACTTCCGGTTTTGCCTTCATCCTTCCGCCTCCAGCCTTTTAAGCTGTTTCTCTATGTAAGACCTCTGCACCTTTTCCTCCTTGAACCCCTCTTTTAGCATCTGCACCGCCAGGTTGCGTGCCCTTTCCGCACCGTAGCGTAGGAGCTCTTCCTTTGCCTTCTTGAGCTCTATCTCTATAACTTCCTTCGCCTTTTCTCTTACCCTTTTTGCCACTTCCTGAGCCTTCTTTTCCTCCTCTTCCCTTATAGTTCTTGCGGTCTCCTGAGAGAGCCTAAGCTGTTTTTCGTATCTCCTTTGCGCATCCTGAAGGTTTTCTTTAGCCCGCTTTAGTTCTTCCTGAGCCTCTTTTAACTCACTCTCCGAGCTAAGGAGTTTCTCTGTCAACCCCTGAAAGTATCTTCTAAAGGCTTCAGAGATTGGCTTCCTGCCAAAGTAGTATACTATGCCGAGAAAAGCCAGTATGTTAAGACCCTTCCATAGAAGTTCAACGCCGTGATGTCCTTCGCTCATGCCGCCTCCTCCAGAACCCTTTGTTTTATAAGCTCTGCTAATTCTCTCACTCTTTCTTCCAGCTTTCTCTTTTCTTCCTCAAGGCTTTTCCTTATCTCCTCTACCGACTTTTCTATCTCTTCCTGAGTCTCCCTTTCCACCCTTAGGAGGAGCTCAGACCTTATCCTCTCACCTTCTCTCTTTGCCTGCTCCAATATCTGCCCAGATTCTCTTCCGCCCTTTTCCAGTATAACTCTGGCTTCCTCTAAGTATCTCTGTGCTTCCTCTTTCAGTTTTAGAGCTTCTTCCATGTTCTTCTTAGTTAGTGCTTCTCTTTCTTCAATGACCTGTGAGTAAGGTTTTACCAGAAGCTTGCTGACAAGGGCAACGAAGATGAGGAATAGAATAGCTTGAAGGAAGAGGGTTAGGTTAGGATACAAAGCCTGCTGTATGTCCATAACAGCCTCCTAAGGGTATTATATCATAGCTTCTATGTCTTTTATGAACTTTACCCTCTTTTCGTGCCTTCCACCCTCAAAGTCCGTCGAGAACCACACCTCAACTATTGAAAGGGCAAGGTCAACACCCACCACCCTTTCCCCGAGACACAACACGTTGGCGTCGTTGTGCTTCCTGCTCATGCGTGCCATGTATTCATTAAGACAAAGGGCTGCCCTTATACCCTTGAACTTGTTGGCAGTTATGCACATACCAACCCCCGTGCCACACACCAATATACCCCTCTGAGCTTCTCCCCTCTGGAGAGATAGGCATACTTCTCGGGCAAAAAGGGGGTAGTCAGTTGAAGTGGTTGACTGAGTGCCAAAGTCCAGCAACTTATAACCCTTTGAAAGGAGGAATTCCTTTATCTTTTCCTTTAGAGGGTAACCTGCATGGTCCGAGCCTATGGCTACGCTCAGCATCGTTAAAATTATACTATGCTCTTCATACTTTTCCTCCTTTTCCCTCTAAGCCTATTTGCACAAGTATACCTGATGTCCAACTACCCACTTAGAAATAACAACCTTCAAAAAGTTATAAACTTGGAGAACTACAGAGAAATGGTGCAAATGATAAAGGCTGTAGAAGATGTAAAAGAGGTTTACCTTATGGAGGAGGAAAACAGTGTATATATCTACGTGGAAAGGTATCCTATACTTAAGAGTATAAAGGTAAGGGGGAACAGGGCGCTAATCAGAGAGGAAATACTCTCTTATCTCGGTCTTTACGAAGGTATGCCCTTGCGTCCGCCAGAGCCTGAAAGTTCAGATTTAGAGGAAAGGGTAAGAAGGCTATACATGGACAAAGGTTTCTTGGATGTGGTGGTGGGCGTAACACTGAGCAGGGACGAAGAGGGGTATGTGGAGCTCTACGTGGGGATAGAGGAGGGTCCAGTTTACTTTACGGAAGGGGGGGTATATAAGGGCTCGAGCTACGAGCCTTCGCTTCTGGACACGAAGATAGGGCTTGTAAGGGGTAGGGTCGTCAGAGAAAGTCTTTTTAAGGAGCTGGTCTTTCCTCTGCAAGATTTTTACATAAAGGAAGGCTTCTGGGATGTTTTCGTTTACTACGAAGGGGTAGAAAAGCTCAGGCTAAATACACCCTTTTACATAGTGCTTGCACCGCAGCGTAGGGGCGTAAGTAAGAAACCTCTTGGGTTTCTGGGTGCTCTTTCTGAGGGTTTATCAAATCTCTTTAGCCACCCCTTTGGAACACTTGCCGCTCTCAGTGGTAGGGGTTTTGTGGCAAGACCTGTTTTTCAGGTTATTGAAGGGAAGAAACACAGGATTTTGACGGAAGGGGTTAGCTTTTTTAAAGAAAAGGAAATCATAGAGTTGAGCGGGCTACAGGAGAAAGGTGTTGACCCCTTTTCTCTGGAGGAGGCAAAAGAAAGCATAATGAAAGCCTACCGTAGGAAGGGCTTTTTTGAGGTTTTGGTAAAATACAGAAGGGAGGGGCAAGACATAGTTTTCACGGTGGAGGAAGGACCAAGGTATAGGGTTCTTGAAGGAAAACCCGGGGAAGACTTCTACGACGAGGACAAGCTTGAGGCTACACTAAGAGAGGAGCTGGAAAAGCTTTTCAGAAAGGGCTACACACTGGCGGAGGGTAGTATAAGCAAGGAAATCCTTTGGGAAGAAAAAAGGGTAAGAGTGAGCATAGACCTAAAGCCCGGAAAGAGACAGATACTAAAGGACTTCGTGTATGGGGGTGATAACAGGGAAGTCAGGAAGATATTCTCGAAACACAAGGAAAAACTACCGACGGTGTTTAACACAGAGCTCGTAGAAGCCCTCAACTTAGACATACAGAGATACTTCAAAGAGAAAGGTTTTCTGGAGGGCGACTACGAGGTGCAGGTAAACATAGAGGAAGAGAAGGACAGCCTTTACTATATCTACATCTACAGGATAACGGAAGGACCCCTTTACCGATACGGAGAGACAGTTTACTATGGGTACGATAAAACCTCTACCCGCGAACTTTCCTACATGACGGATAAGGGGAAGCATTACTCTGAGATTCTCGACGAAAGAACCCTGCATAACATGCTGAGTAGTGGTCTGTTCAGCGGTGTGTCCGTGGAAACTTTCGCAGATAAGGAAAAAAAGGTGGTGCACCGGTTGGTGAAGGTTTCTGAGGACCTCAGAGGTATCTTTGATGTTTCACTTGGATATAACACGGAGGAAAACCTTTCTTTAGAGGTTTTTCTGGGTGCAAAAAACCTGCTTGGTGTGGGTCTTACCTCTGGGGCGAAATACAGGAGGACGGGCAAGAGAGAACTCTACGACCTCATTCTGCAGGATAACTTTTTCTTCTCAAGCAGATACTGGTTTAAGCTCAACTTCTTCAGAGGTTACGAAGAGCATAAAAGCTATAGTCTGAGTTCCTACGGTTTTAATCTCCAGCTGGGTTACAGGGTAGGTGCTAACACCTCGGTAGGTCCTATCCTGAGCACTTTAAGAAACAGGGTAGATGGTCAGGTTTTTCAGTTGAGGAAGCAGGGTCTTTTTCTCGTAAGGGAGTTTAAGGATGACCCTTTCTCACCGAAAAGACTGCACTATAACAGCTTAAACCTTAGCCTTGCGGAGGGCGACGCACGCTACGCAAAATTTGACCTTTCCACCTTTTACGTAATCCCAGCCAAGAGAGATTTAAAGGTAAGCTTCAAGGTTGCTATGGGTGCCCTCTGGGGTGATGCGCCTGTTTTTGAGAGGTTCTTCCTTGGAGGGTTGAGAGACCTTAGGGGTTATTCCTTTGAGGAAGTAGGACAGCCGAGGGGTGGAAAGTATTACGGTTTTGGAAGGCTTGAGTTACTCTTCCCTATAAGAGAGCCTTTCATAGGTGTGGTTTTCGGTGACTCGGGTGCGGTGGGGAACAGTATGAAGGAGCTTTTGAGAGGGGTTAAATGGAGCTTTGGCTCGGCCCTTGGTGTAAACACGCCCATAGGTCCCGTGAGGATAGACTTAGCCTTTCCTGCAGAAGGAGACTTTTATAGGAAATATAAGCTATACTTTTCCGTAGGCTATTATTACTGAGTGAAGCTAAGTTTCGTTAGTGGCAAGGCGTCAGTGAATTTTGGGACATTTCTTAAGGCTCTGTATTTCGTGGACTTAATAACCGGTCTTTAAATCCTACACCTTTTTGAGAAACCTTATGTAGTTCCTGTCGAGGACCTTCTCCTTAAGGTGCTTAACGAAGAGTGCCCCATGAAACCCGTTTACCACCCTGTGGTCAAAGGTAAAGGTGATATGAGCCATGCCCTTCTCGTCCTGCATACCCACAGCTATTATACACACCTGTCCGTAGGGTATGACCGCGTCAAAGGACCTTATACCAAACATGCCAAGGTTAGAAATAGTAAGGGTGCCACCCTGGAGCTCCTCAAGACTAAGCCTCCCTTCCTCCGCCTTTTTCTTTAGCTCTCTTACCTCTTGGGCTATCTCCTTTAGTCCCTTTCTGTTTACCTCCTTTATCACCGGTGCGTAGAGCTCCTCACCCACTGCCATGGCGACACCCACATTGGAGTGGGGATATAAGAGGTAATAATCTTCCTTAAAAAGGGCCCTTAGCCTCTCAAAAAACTGCATGGCATCTCCTACTATCTTTATGAGCCAGTGGGTAAGGGTTATGTCCTTGTCCCAGGGTATCTGAGAAAGGTCAAAGACCTCGTATATGTGGTAGTGGGGGAGGACAAAACTCTTTGAAAGGTTTGAGATGAGGCTCTTCTGGACTGAAGAGACGGGAAGCCTTTTGGGGATACCCTCCCTTTCCACATATGCCAGGAGCGTGTCTTCGTCTATCTTACGGTCCGGCAATGCTCTTATTAGGTCCTCCGCCCGTAGCTCGTATTCCTTCAAAAGCTCAAGGGCTTTTGGCGTGAAGTATCTTTCCCTTAGCAGCCCCTCTACATCCTTAGCGTGAGCTGGAGAGGGAAGTCTCCCCTCCTTCTGGAGCTCCTCGAGCTCCAGACCCATCTCTTTTGCAAGAAGCCTTGCGTAGGGGGAGGCAAAGCCTGAAGGAAGCTCAACCCTTTCAGGGGGTTTTGTTGGCACCACCTTTGGGGCTTCCTCTATTGGCGGTGGCACAGCCTTTCTCTCTTCTGTGGGTGGTGCTGTAGGTCTTCTAACCTCCTCAATTCTCTCACCCAGCTCCATGAGGGCTATGGGTCTGCCTACGGGCACCTCTTGCCCTTCTCGAACCAGTATCCTTTTAAGAAGCCCTCTTTTAAAACTCTGAAGCTCCATGACCGCTTTCTCCGCCTCTATCTCCGCTATAACCTCACCCCTTTCCACAAAGTCTCCTTCCTTCTTCAGCCAGCGAGCTACCCTTCCTACCTCCATGGTATCCGAGAACTGGGGCATCAGTATTTCATAGTCCATGTCTTCTACCCCACTGAACTATCTGGGCATATACCTTCTCGGGTGTGGGTATTGCCATCAGCTCCAGTTTTCTGTTGTAAGGTATAGGGACTTCCTCTCCTGCGATCCTGAGGGGTGGAGCATCGAGAAAATAAAAGAGTTCTTCGCTCACCCTGGCGGAGACTTCTGCACCTAACCCCAGGGTCTTTGGTGCTTCGTAGACGACCACGAGCCTTTTGGTCTTTTTTACCGACCCGTATATGGTCTCAAAGTCTATAGGTCTAAGGGAAAGTAGGTCTATCACCTCGCAGGATATACCTTCTCTTTCCTCAAGCCACTGAGAAGCCTTCAAAACATCATGGGTCATCTTAAGGTAGGAAACCACTGTTACATCTCTACCCTCTCTAAGGATTCTTGCCCTGAAGGGGTCAAAACCTTCGAGAGGTTCAAAGGGGAAGTCCACACCATACAGAAGCACATGCTCGAGAAACAAAACGGGGTCATCCATCCTTATGGCATAAAGAAGCACATGGTAAGCACTAACCGCATCAGAGGCACAAAGAACATAAAGCCCGGGTATGGAGGCAAAGAGATGCTCAAGGCTCTGAGAATGCTGAGAGCCAAGCTGTTTTGCCACACCTTGGGGCATGCGCACCACGAGGGGCAGGAAAACCTTCCCACCGCTCATATACCGGAGCTTTGGCATTTGGTTCACGATTTGGTCCATTGCCAGCATGGAGAAGTTGGCAGTCATTATCTCTGCCACTGGGCGAAGCCCCATCATAGCCATGCCAACAGCGGTGCCCACTATGGAGTTCTCCGCTATGGGTGTGTCTATAACCCTTTTGGGTCCATACTTTGCGTAAAGACCCTCCGTAACCTTGTAGTTTCCACCGTAAAAACCCACGTCTTCACCAAGAAGCACAACCCTATGGTCGTGTTCTAAGGCATGTTCTAAGGCAAGGTTAAGAGCGTCACGGTATAACATCAGAGCAAACCCCGCAGTATAGGTCAGAGTATAGCTCTTCTTCTGAAGGCTCTGGAGAGTTCTTGGCAAACTCCACAGATTCCTCCACGAGCCTTTCCACCTTCTTGTCTATAAGCCTAACCTGCTCCTCCGTAAGCCAGCCCTCCTTTAAAGACCTTTTAAGCAACAGCTCCAAGGGGTCTCTTCTTTTGAACATCTCTATCTCTCTGGGAGACCTGTAGTCCCCCTTGTCTGCCATGGAGTGCCCTTCAAACCTGTAAGTGAGGGCTTCTATAAAGTAGGGCTTTCCATACTCTTCTATGTATTCCTTTGCTTTTATTACCGCCCGATAAACTTCAAAAACATCCATGCCGTCCACCTGAACTGAGGGCATGTAGTCTCTGGCTTTAAGGAAAAGGTCTTTCAGGTAGGAGGACCTGCTTACGTGCGTCCCTATGGCATACTGGTTGTTTTCACAGAGGAAGAGCACGGGAACCTCCCAAAGAGAAGCAATGTTTAAGGATTCAAAGAAGGTGCCGTTATTGGTGGCACCGTCACCTAAGATGCAGAGGATACCAGCTTTCTCACCCATGAGCTTTCTCGCGTAACCCGCCCCCACTGCGTGGGGAATGTGCGCGGCCACTATGGCGTTCCCACCGTAGAAGTCTAACCTTGGCTCGTAAAGGTGCATGGAACCGCCCTTACCCCTTGAGACCCCTGTCACCTTGCCAAACATCTCCGCCATGATGAGCTTTGGCTCTATGCCACGGGCAAGGGCAAGCACATGCTCCCTGTAAGGGCAGAAAAGGTCACCCTTCCCAAAGCCCACCACAGCACCCACATGAACCGCCTCCTGACCTATGGCAAGGTGGAGAAATCCAGAGATGTTCCCCTTCAAGTATTCCTCCTTACACCTCAGCTCAAACTCTCTCCCCAGCTTCATAAGATAGTAGAACTTTTCTGCCAAAGTCTGGCTCATAGTTAGAGTATAAAACACAACTTCATGCAGAAAGCTCAAAGAGGTTTCCAAAATTCTCAGAAGAGGACCTATATAAACCCAAGCAACTTACAGCACCTTCATACACCTTTCTAAGAACCTCTTGCAGGCTATCCACATACCTCTCAAATCTCACAGAGCTCTCTTAACTACATGCAAAACCAGCTTTTATCTTCCTTAATGTATTTACCCTTTTTTGCAATACGTTATGTATTATACTATAATCGCTCTTAGACAAATATTAGACATTTACCACCAGATCTTGACAAATTTTAAGCTTCTTACTATAATAAACATATAAATTCTAAGAGGAGGTGGGAAATGCTACCAATCCTGCTAATAGGCTTAGCTGGAGCAGCAGCGTATTCTGTAAAGAACATTATAGACAAAAAAGATATTGAGAAGGAAATTGAAAACATAAAAGCAAAGATAGAGCAAGAGGACAAGCAGACGCAACAGGAGCTTATAAAGGCTTCAGGGCTGTTAACAAAAGCTATGTATGAAGTCAAGACTAAATTTGAAGGATTTGCCGCTGAAAGATATCAAAAACTCCTAGATGAGTTTTCGAGAATAAAAAGAATAGAAACTATCATTCCAGAGATTAATATGAATACTATAAAAGAGTATTCTAATGCGATTTCTAAACGAGTAAAAGATTTAAAAACTATAACTCTTAACTTGGAAAAACAAGGTAAGGGTATATCTGCTGAGGAAATCGCTAAAATATCAGCGCTATCAGTTTTAGGAGGGGTTGGTAGTGCTCTTGCAGTTGGTGCGCTCCTAAACGAAAACGACGACGAAGAAGGTAGTTCCCTTTTAACACCACAGGCTGCGCTTGCAGGCGTAGTTGTAGGTTTAGGTGTAGCTGCCCTGCTGTGGCCCTACACTAGTAAGAAACAGAAAGAAGAGGAGTTAGAAAAACTCAAGAAAGAAAAAGCAGAGATGGAAGTGATTTTTGAAAAGAGAAGAAGTATGAGCCAAATCTTGCTTAAGATGGAAAACTACATGACGGCATACACGAGGTTCTTAGACGAGCTTTCTGAAATAGTGAAGGTGGAAATTCAAGTAGTCAAGCAAATAATACAAAAATTCGGCGTAGATGCTAAAAGTTATCCCTCCGAAATTTTAGATAGAGTAGCTAAGACTTTCAAAGTGCTATCAATATGCCACAAATCAAGTAGTCTCAATCCAATAATAAAATACTTTAAATACTTCAAAGAACAACCTAATGAACTGCAAATAGATGATGAGTTTATACCAGCGCTAAACGGTGTTAATGAAGAACTCCAACAGCTCAAGCCTATGCTACTTCAGCAAACCTATTGAGAGGTAAGAAAAATGAGTAGAGAGGAGCTTGCGAAACTCATATCTGTCATGGCTCATGCGATGTTAGCTGATGGAAAAATACACGATAAAGAAATGCAAATGCTTAGAAACACGGCTGTAGCACTCGGACTTGAAACCTTAGACGATTTCTCCAATCTTCCTGCGCTGGATTCTCTAATCAAAAAAGAAGATGATGTGCTGTTTAAGACAGAGGTTCTAGATGTTTGTATGGAAACTCTGTCAGTTGATGGAGAGCTAAATGAAGAAGAAAAGGCATTTTTCATTAGAGTATGTCAACTTCTTGGTATAGAAGAAGACAAAGCCCAAGCCTGCGTTCAAGTAATCCAGGAAATAGCCCAGAAGAGGCAAGAGTTCAATATGATACTTTCTGAAATTTTCTCCTCTAGGAAAACCAGCTCTGAAGATTCAGGACCCACAAGTTAGTTGAATTCCTGACACGGGAATAAATTTCTTTATGAAAATCTACTCAAGCACTATAGGTTCATCGCTTAGTATTTTGTGAATTATCTCTTCCTTAGTTGGTGGTTGACCCCAACCAAATATTTCATAGAGTCTGTCAAGAAACTTATCATCTTCTGTTTCTGCGTATTCTTTCAAATACGAACTTCCTTGATTAAGTAAGTTAGTCAAATACTCAAGCTTATATATTATTTCATGAGTTTTTAACCGAATCTGCTCAATAACGATATCCCTTGCTAGTTCTATCTCTTTCGTTCGCTCCTTGAGTAGCCTTAGCTCTTGCTCCCTGACATAAAAAGCACCGAAAAGAGAAGAAAATACAGTGCAACCAACAAAGCCTAGTACAATTCCGCCTAAGGGGCCAAATAGCAGAGAGCCTGCGATACCATATCCGATGGACGCAAAACTGCTCACAGCCCCATTACTTATTCTGAGAATAGCACCATCCAAGGTCTCCCTACCTCTGAATAAATCTAAAGCTGAGGAAAAAGTATTTACAATACCTAATGCTAAGCTAGAAGCAACAACTGGAGAGCTTTTGGTTATTATCCTAATCGCAGAACTCATGGTGGAAGTAGCTCCTGAAACAACCGAATCCTTTGCTATTTTTTTCAATGTTTGCTTATCCACCTTGCCTCTACTTACTAAATCTGTCAGTGTTCCGAGAAGAGCAGTAGTCCCAACCGTTAAAGCAACACCTACGCCTACCTCTCTTGCTATTAGCTTCAGCTTTTGTGTATCTACATACTTTTGCGGATTTTTGGCTATGTTTTTCACCTCTTCTAAGGTCGTGCCACCAGAAGACACACCTTCGTAAGCAGTCTCTCCTTTTATTTTTTCAGGTATTAGCTTTTGATAATCTTCTTTGTATATGTTTTCAGTTTGACCTCTTTTTATTGACAAATCCTTGACTCTATCAGTTATATCTTTATTAGTGACAACCTCAATATCGCTTTGATGCCTGATTTTAAATGTCTCTTTAAGAACATAGGTTGGGTCGTTAGATGACTTGTATTGAATTTTTTTGAGAATCTCTCCCGTCTTTATGTCTACGATTTCCGCATCGTGTGGCGCTGTGCCACCGCCAGGTCTAGTAGCGGTTACGTAAACTCTTACATCCTTTCCCTTAAGTGCAGCATCTTGATTGAACTTGTAAGCCTCTACAGTTTCAAAAATATACCCCTGTCTTTGGTCTAAATTTACATTGGCTCTCCTAACTGCTTGCTCCAATAGAATATTCAAGTCCTTCAGACCTTGGTCTGTGGCTGTTGGCAAATTAGGATGCTGGATGGGAAACAGAGGAAATGGAACTCTCGAAACTTCGTCATCAGTCTTCCTAAAATTCTCATTATTAACCTTGTCTGGATTCATGAGAATAAGTATATTAATTCCTCCTGTAAAAATCAAGATGATTGAACTACCGCAGGTTTAGGGGCTGTGACAGAAGCTTCTTTTAAAACTCCCAAAACCCCTGTTAGTAAGCTCCGTACCTTACCATGTAAGGACCGAGACCACTTACTATTCAGGTTTTCTAAAAACTTTTTGACTTGAACGGTAAAGGTTTGCTTCACGTTATGTCCACTTATTCCCTACTTAGCACGGCTAAATAGATTTCCTGATGCGTTGAAGTTCTTTACCACAACACTTACATTCAAAAACACTTACATTCAAACTCACTTAAT